>NZ_QHHQ01000004.1:600000-767540 GCF_003258595.1 Acuticoccus sediminis | reverse complement strand
GCGCGAACGAGGGGTCGCGCAGCGTGATCTCGGGCGGCAGCGTCTCGCGGTCGAGGACGACGATGCGGGCGGGGCGGTCGCTCATGCCGGAGCCTCCGGGCGGGTCGGAATACGCCATGGCCCGTCAGTCGGCCGTCGCGTAGCGCTGCTCGGTCTCGATGACCTCCTTCAGTCCGGCGAACTCGTTGAACTCGTCGAACGGGGTGAGGCGGTCGGCGACGGCGTTGGTGGACTGGCCCTCGCGCATGAAGGTCTCCATCATCTCCTTGACGGCCTTGTGCATCGCAAAGAGCGGCTCGATCGGGCAGAGCGCGTAGTCGAAGCCGAGCTCGTAGACCTCCTGCAGCGACAGGTACGGCGACTTGCCGGAGCGGGCCATGTTGAAGAGGAGCGGGAGGCCCAGAGGCTTCAGCCGGCCGGACAGCATCTTGAGGTGCTCGATGCTCTCCGGCGCGTCGGCGTAGAGGCCGTCGATCCCGGTGCCGGCGTAGGCGGTGAGGCGCTCGATGGCGGCCTCGATGCCGTCGACGGCGATGGCGTCGGTGCGGGCGACGATGAAGAAGTCGGGGTCGCGGCGGGCGTCCTTCATCGCCTTGAGCTTCTGGCACATCTCCTCGATGGAGACGAGCTCCTTGCCGGCGAAGTGGCCGCACTTCTTCGGCATCTTCTGGTCTTCCAGGTGCAGGACGGAGGCGCCGGCCTCCTCCCACAGCCGCATGGTGCGCTGGGCGTCCATGATCCCGCCGTAGCCGGTGTCGGCATCGGCGAAGACGGGGAGGTTTGTGACGCGGCAGATGCGGCGGATGTGCTCGTACATCTCGGTCTGGGTGAGGACGCCGAAGTCGGGCTGTCCGGCGATCACGGCGGTGGCGGCGAACCCGCTGACGTAGAGGGCCTTCGCGCCGGCCTGCTCCGCGAGCTTGGCGCTGACGGCGTCGTGCGCGCCCATGCAGACGAACGGGGGAGACTTCAGGAGCTCGCGGAAACGGGCTGATCGGGACATGGATGCTCCTTGGGGTGGGACCGGCGGCTCAGGACGGGGCTGGCCGGCGCGTTGGCGTCGCGCTTCCGGACGTCTTATGTTATCGCAAACATACACTCGGTCCAGCGGCGCGAGCAAGAGGCTCGGACCTGCGGGGATGCGGTTTTCGGACTGGCGCTGCATAATCCGTGTCGCAGGCGAACCGCCCGGAAAGGACGCAATGGCAAGAAAGAAGATGGTCCCGGGATCATCCGACGCGACGCGGCCGCGACGCCGTCGTGCGGCGGGCGCCCCGGAGGCCCCGCGCCATGACGCCGCGACCGGTGATTCGGGCGGCATCGAGCCCGGCGCAGAGCCTGAGGACGGCGCGGATCCGGCGGCGCCCGAGACCGCGCGCCGCGGGGCCCGCATGGCCGATGTCGCCGAGCTTGCCGGCGTTTCGGCGATGACGGTCTCCCGCGCGCTGCGCAATCCGCGGATCGTCACGCCCGAGACGCTGCGCCGGATCGAGGAGGCGATCCGCACCGTCGGATACCTGCCGAACCGGATGGCGGGGAACCTCTCCTCCAGCCGCTCCAACATCGTCGGACTGGTGGTGCCGAGCTTGCGCAACTCCCTGTTCGCGGAGACGATTCAGGGGGTCGCCGACATCCTGAGGCCGGACTACGACCTCCTCGTCGCCAACTCCGGCTACACGCTGAAGGGGGAGGAGGCGGCGGTGGCGGCCTTCCTCAGCCAGCGCGTCTGCGGGCTGGTGCTGCACAACGTCCGCCACACACCGCGCACGCGGCAGATGATCAAGGTGGCCGGGGTGCCGTGCGTGGAGACCGGAAACCTGACCTCGACGCCGATCGACACCTGCGTCGGCTTCTCCAACATCGAGGCGGCTCGGGCGATGACGCGCCGGCTGATCGCCCGCGGCTACAGGCGGATCGGCTTCGTGAGCCTGCCTCTGAAAGAGAACGACCGCGCGGCCGAGCGGCGCGCCGGCTTCGAGGCGGCGATGGCCGAGGCCGGCCTCGAGGTGAACCCCGACGTCGTCCTCGAGGCGCCGCCGGGCCTTGCGGGCGGCGGCAACGCGCTCCGCACGATCCGCGAGCGCGCGCCGGAGACCGAGGCGGTGTTCCTCACCGGCGACGTCCTCGCGACGGGGGCGATTCTTGCGGCGAGCCGCTGGGGGATCGACGTGCCGGGCGAGATCGCCATCGTCGGCTCGGACGACAACGAGTTGCAGGAGCACGTCACCCCGTCGCTGACCTCGCTGCGCTTCCCGCGCTACGAGATCGGCCGCAGCGCCGCCAACATCCTGATCGACCGGGTGACGGGGCGGTCGGAAGGCTCGGCGGTCGTCGACCTCGGTTTCCGCATCATCGAGCGCGAGAGCGACTGACCCCTGTCCTTGCGCGATCCTCGCGGCACGGGCCGCGGGGGTCCGGACATGAAAAGACCCGCCGGTGGGAGGACCGGCGGGTCTCGGGTGCGTGCGCCGCGTCCGTCTCAGCGGACGAGGTTCGGCACCCAAAGGGCGAGCTGCGGGATCTGCCAGACCAGGAGCACGACGACCCCGATGGCGGCAAGGAAGGGCCACGCCGAGCGCACCACGAAGTCGAACGGCACCGCAGCGACGCGGGTGATGACGAAGAGCACCATGCCGAACGGCGGCGTCGCCTCGCCGATGACCAGCGCCATGATGAAGACGATGCCGAAGTGCACCGGGTCGATGCCGAGGCCGACCACGATCGGCACGAGGATCGGCGTCAGGATGTTTATCGCCACCGCGACGGCCATGAAGCAGCCCACCACCAGGGCGAAGACGATGATGATGAGCATCGTCAGCATCGGGCTCGTGGTGATGCTGGCGATGCCCTCGGCGATGGCCTGGGGAAGCTGCGCGCGCGTCAGGATCCACCCCAGAAGGCCCGAGCAGGCGAGGATGAACATGATGATCGCCGAATCGAAGGCCGAGCGCTGCAGCACCTTGACGAACCGCCTGAACGACAGTCCGCCGTAGGCGAACACCGAGATTAGGACGGCCCAGAGCGCCGCCACCGCGGCCGATTCGGTCGCCGTGAACAGGCCGCTGATGATGCCGCCGATCAGGATCACCGGGGTCATCAGGGCCAGGAAGGCGCTGCGCAGGTCCCGGGCGAGGCTGCACCAGCCGGGGAACGTCTCGCGCGGGAGGTTGCGCCGGCGGGCGAGGAAGAAGACCAGCGCCATCATGCTGACGGCCATCAGGATGCCGGGGATGACGCCGGCGAGCAGCACGTCGGCGGGGGAGACCCCGGCGAGGACGGCGTAGAGGATGCCGGCGATCGACGGCGGGATGATCGGCCCGATGAGCGCGCTGCCGACCGTCACGCCGATGGTGGTGCGGTCGTCGTAGCGTGCCTCGCGCATCGCCTTGATTTCCATCGCGCCGAGGCCGGCCGCGTCGGCGGTGCCGGAGCCGGACATGCCGGCGAAGAGCATGGAGGCGAGGACGTTCACCTGCGCCAGGCCCCCGCGCCAGTGCCCGACCAGCGAGTTGGCGAAGCGGAAGAGCTGCGAGGCCGAACCGGACTCGTTCATCATGTGGCCGACGAAGAGGAAGAGGGGGATCGCCAGCAGCGTGAAGGAGTCGATGGTGCCGACCAGACGCTGCGTGATCACCTCGAACGGCAGGCTGTCGAACCCGCGCGTGAAGCCGAAGTAGGCGACGCTCGCCGTGCCGATGCCGAGGCCGGCCGAGACGCCGAGCAGCAGCAGGACGACGAGGCCGACGAGGAGAAATACGGCGGCGATCATTCCACGTCCTCCGTCAGCGGGAAAACCGGTTGGCGCAGACGGAGCGTTTCGATGACGCGTCCGACGAGGATGATGAGGGACAGCACGGAGCCGATGAACGGGGCGAGGTAGACGTGCCCCTTGCTGAGGAAGCTGATGGAGGGCAGCGGCCAGCTCCAGTTGGAGTTCATCAGCCGCCAGGAGCCGACGCACAGGATGGCCATGAAGATGATCGCCAGCACGGTGTAGACGAGGGAGAGGGCCACGGCGAGCCGGGGGCGACTGTCGAAGAAGGCGTCGATCAGGTTGATGCGCACGTCGCCGCTTGCGTAGACGACATAGACCAGTCCGAAGAAGACGGCGTAGACGTTGAAGAGGCGGGCGGCCTCCTCACTGAAGACCATGGAAACGCCGACGTACCGGTAGCTCACCTGAGCGAGAATCATCACGATGAAGCACGCGAAACTCACCGCGGCGAGGGCCAGGGAGGCCCTCGCGAGACGTTTCATCACCAGACCCATCGGTCAGTCGGCCGAGCCGTTCGAGCCGGCGGCCACGGCCGCCTCCCAGACCCCGTCCGCCAGGAGGCTCTGGGCGGCCTTCTCGACGACCGGCATCGCGTCCTTGCGGAACGAGGGATCGACCTCGACGACCTCGACGCCGGTGGCGGCAATGTCGGATACGATCTCCTTGACGACCTCCTCGGCGGCGGCGTCGGTGACCTCGCCGGCCTTCACGGCGGCCGCCTTGACGGCGCTCTGCTCATCCTCGCCGAGCCCGTCCCAGAAGTCCTTGTTGACCATCAGGGTCATGTAGCTCTGCAGGTGCTGGGTGTTGATGAGGTAGTCCGAGACCGTGTGGATCTGCCGGCCGTAGATGTTGGCGAGCATGTTCTCCTGCGCGTCGATGACGCCGGTCTGCATGGCGGAGAAGACCTCGTTGGAGGGCATCGGCGCGATGGTCGCGCCGAGGCCGGACCAGATGTCGATCCACAGCGGGATCTCGGACATGCGCATCTTGAGGCCCTTGAGGTCCGCCACGGTGCGGAAGGGGCGGCCCTGCGTCGTCGCCCAACGGGCGCCCTGGTAGTAGTAGGCGAGGGGGACGGCGTTGCCGCGCTGCTGCAGCGCCTCGCTCATGCGCTCGCCGATCGGGCCGTCGAGGAAGGCCTTCACTTCCGCCCAGTTTCCAAAGAGGTAGGGCACGGCGGTGGCGTCGAGCTCGGGGTAGTATTGGGCGGAGTGGATCGACCCGATGAAGAACTCGATCTCGCCGAGTTTGATGAGGTCGATGAGCTCGCGCTCGTTGCCGAGCTGGCTGTCCATGAAGCGCTCGACCTCGAGGTCGGGGGCGCTTTTCTTCAGCTCCTCGATGAAGGTGTCGACGAAGAGCTTGTTGGTGCCGGTGTCGGGCACGGAGGTGGCGAGGGCCACGGTCTCGGCGCGGGCGGGTGTGACGCCCGGGGCGATGGCGGTGACGAGGACGCATGCGGCGAGCATGGATCGGAACACGGGTTTCCTCCTGTTCTCGGGAGCCATGCACGGCCGGACGCCGGGCAGGGAACCCCCCTGTTGTGTGTCATGTTATCGATATCATCATGCCATGCAACGTTCAATGGCCCGAGGCGTTCCGGCCGTTGCCGCGACCTTTCGCGGGCCGGGCGCGACGACGGACCGGGCGGCGGCGGCGCGTTTTGCGGGGTGTCGGAGGGACGAAGTGCCGGATTGCGGGTGGTCTCGCCCGCGCTCCGCGACAACGCGGCGCGGCCCGGGGCCGTCGCGGAGGCGGGTGGACCTCCAGGGCGGAGAGGGTGGCAGAACGACGGTCGTCGTCGCGGCCGTGTGCCGCTCAGGCGGTCCCCCGCCATCGAGACGGGCCGGACCGCCGAGGAGGACCGGCGGCACAGGGCGCGCACACGAATTCCGTCGGAGCGTGCGCAATCCGTCTGTCAGGCGGGGCCCTGCCGGGAGATACGGCTCACCGGAGGCGATCGCCGGGCCGGGTGGGCCGGGCACGGGTGGGCCGGGCCCGACGGATCGGGCGCGGCGGCGGCCGACATCGTCGCCGGGAGGATAGGCAACTTCTCGAGGAGGGGTTCCCCTAAACGTGTCGGGGGCGCCCTACGAAAATGTGTGGGCCGGCCCGCCTCGGGGAGCGGGCCGGCCCGGACCGGGTCAGCCGAGGATGTCGGCGATATGGATCGGGAAGCGGCGGACGCGCACGCCCGTCGCGTGCCAGATCGCGTTGGCGATCGCCCCCACCGAGCCGGTGATGCCCACCTCGCCGACGCCCTTCACGCCGAGAGCGTTGACGTGGCGGTCCTCCTCGTCGATCAGCAGCGCCTCCACCGACGGTGCGTCGGCGTTCACCGGGACGTGGTACCCGGCGAGGTCGCCGTTCATCGGCCGTCCCGTACGCGGGTCGTGGAACGCCTCCTCGTGGAGCGCGAAGGAGAGGCCCCAGATCATGCCGCCCGTGAGCTGGCTCCTGGCGAGGCGCGGGTTGATGATCCGCCCGGCCGCGAACGCGCCGACGAGACGGCTGACGCGGATCTGGTAGAGGTCCGGGTCCACCTTCACCTCGGCGAACACCGCGCCGTGGGTGAACATGGCGTACTCGTCCGCGTCCGTCTGGTTGCGCGCCCCGGTGCCGTTGCCCTCGATGTGGGGGCGCCCGGCGCGCGACAGGATCGCGGCGTAGCTCTCCGACCGGCTCTCGTCGTCGGCGCGGTGGAGGCGGCCGCCCCGGCCGACCACACCGGCATTGCCGGCGCCGAAGAGGGGCGAGGCCGGATCCTGCGTGGCGATCTCCGACAGCTGGCGGATCGCGTCGCTGCCCGCGGCGAAGACCGCGCTGCCCGCGGTCGCAGTATGGCCCGAACCGCCGGCGATGCCGCCGCTCGGAAGGTCGGAGGAACCGGCGCGGAATTCCACCTTGTCGGCCTCCAGGCCGAGCCCGTCGGCGGCGATCTGGGCGATGGAGGTCAGCGCCCCCTGGCCCATCTCGACGGCCGAGAGCGAGACCACGGCGGTGCCGTCGTCGCGCAGCACCGCGCGTGCGTCGGCCTGGAACATCGGGCAGGGGAACATCGCCGTGCCCATGCCCCAGCCGACGAGGAAGCCGGCGTCGTCGCGCATCTGCCGCGGGGCCAGCGGCCGGCCGGCCCAGCCGAAGCGCTTGGCGCCCTCCGCGTAGCACTGCCGCAACGCCTTGGATGAGAAGGGGCGGCCCGTCGCCGGGTCCGTCTCGGCGTAGTTGCGCAGGCGGAACTCCAGCGGGTCGAGGCCGCACGCCTCGGCCGCCTCGTCCATCGCGCATTCGAGCGCGGCGGACCCGCTCGCCTCGCCCGGCGCGCGTACCGGACCGGGCGTGCCGGTGTCGACGCGGATGCCGGTGTGGCGCGTCAGCAGCGCCGGCGTCGCGTAGAGGTTCTGCGACGCGTTGGCGGCGGGCTCGAGGAAGTCGTCGAAGCTGCTGGTGGTCGACTCGGCGTGGTGCTCGAGGGCGGTGAGGCGGCCCTCGGCGTCCATGCTGAGGCTGAGGTGCTGGCGCGTCGCGCCGCGATGGCCGACGGGGCCGAACATCTGGTCGCGCCGCATGACGAGCTTCACCGGGCGCTGCAGCTCGCGCGCGGCGAGGATGCACAGGACCTGCGGCCCGTTGAGGATCGCCTTCGAGCCGAAGCCGCCGCCGATGAAGGGGCTGCGCAGGAGGACGTTCTCGGCCGGGATGCCGAAGAAGGACGCGAAGTCGCCGCGTGCGATGTCGATGGCCTGGTTGGGCACGTCGATCGTCAGGTGGTCGCCGTCCCACTCCGCGACGATGGCGTGCGGCTCCATCGCGTTGTGGTACTGGTGCGGCGTCACGTAGGTCGCCTCGACGGTGCGGGCGGCGGCGGCGCGGCCGGCGGCGACGTCTCCCTTCTCGAGGCGCGGCGGGGCGCCGACGCCGACGGCCTCCGGCTCGTAGCTCACGCCGCGGTCGAAGCCGATGCGCGCGGGCTCGGACGCGTAGCTCGGCGCGAGCAGGCGCGCCCCCTCCGTCGCCGCCTCGAACGTCTCGGCGATGACGAGGGCGATCGGCTGGCCGGCGTAGCGCACGGTGTCGTCCTGCAGCGCCTCCATGCGCCAGGAGAACATGTGCACCTTCTCGTCCGGATCGCGCATCAGCGCCGGCCGGTTCGCGGGCGTATAGACGGCGACGACGCCGGGGTGTGCCTCGGCCGCCGCGACGTCGAGCTCGGTGACGCGGCCGCGCGCCACCGTGCTGACGGCGTAGACGGCGTGGAGCAGGCCGTCCGGCCGGTTGTCCGCCGCGTATGGGGCCGCGCCCGTGACCTTGAGGTGCCCGTCACGGCGGGTGATCGGCTGGCCGGCGCTGGAGCCGAGGCGCACGTGGCCGGTCGGGAATTCGAGGGTCTCAGCCATGGACTGTGCCTCCGTTGGCGTGGGCCGCGACGGGCGCGAAGACGGACCCGGGCAGCGCCGGCATGCGCTCCGGCGTGCCCGCGGCGGCGAGCGTGAGGGCGCGGGTCGCGACGCGGATCGCGAGCTCGATCTTGTCGCCGTTGTCGCCGGACGGCGTCGCCCCCTCGAGGGCGGCCTCGGCGGCGCGGCGGAACCGCTCGGCCGTCGCCGGTGCGCCGACGAGCACCTGTTCGGCATGCCGCGCGCGCCACGGCTTGGCGGCGACCGAGCCGAGCGCGAGGCGGGCGTCGGTCACCGTGTCACCGTCGAGGCGCAGCGCCGCCGCGGCCGAGACGAGGGCGAAGGCGTAGGACGTGCGCTCGCGCAGCTTCAGGTACCGGGCGTTGGCCCGGAACGAGAGGGCCTCGGCGGGAAGGCGCACCGCGGTGATGAGTTCGCCGTCGCCGAGCTGGGTCTCCTCGGAGGGGGTGTCGCCGGGGAGGTTGTGGAAGTCCTCGAGCGCCACCTCGCGCGGGCCGGCGGGCCCCTCGATCTCCACCACCGCGTCGAGCGCGACGAGCGGCACGCAGAAGTCGGACGGGTGAGTGGCGATGCAGGCGCGGCTCCAGCCGAGGATGGCCGCGCCGCGCGTGTCGCCGCCCGCGGCGTCGCAGCCGGTGCCGGGCTTGCGGCGGTTGCAGGCGCTGTGGGGGTCGGCAAAGTAGGCGCAGCGGGTCCGCTGCAGGAGGTTGCCGCCCACAGTCGCGGCGTTGCGGAGCTGGGCCGACGCGCCGGCGAGCAGCGCCTCGGCCACGGCGGGCGCGGCGTGCGCGAAGTCGGGGTTGCGGGCGAGGTCGGCGTTCCGGACGAGGGCGCCGATGCGGATCGACCCGTCGGCCAGCGTCTCGATCCGGTCGAGACCCGGCAGGCGGGTGATGTCGATGATGCGGGCGGGGCGGCTCGCGCCGGTCTTCATGAGGTCGAGGAGGTTGGTGCCGCCGGCGAGGTAGGCCGCGTCACCGGCCGATGCCGCCGCGACCGCCTCCGCGACCGTGGCGGGACGGACGTAGTCGAAGACGTTCATGCGCTTTTCCGTTGGCTTTGCGCGAGGCGCGTCTGGGCGTCGAGGACGGCATCGGTGATGCCGGGGTAGGCGGCGCAGCGGCAGATGTTGCCGCTCATCCCTTCGCGGATGCGCTCCGGGTCGGTGCCGGCGTCGCCCTCGGCGATGAGGCCGATGGCGCTCATGATCTGGCCGGGCGTGCAGTAGCCGCACTGGAACGCGTCGTTCTCGATGAACGCGGCCTGGACGGGATGGAGCGTCCCGCCGTCCGCGACGCCTTCGATGGTCGTGACGGCCGCGCCGTCGGCGCTCATGGCGAGGGTGAGGCAGGAGTTGACGCGCCGCCCGTCCAAGAGGACGGTGCAGGCGCCGCACTGGCCGCGGTCACACCCCTTCTTGGTGTCCGTCAGACCGAGCCGCTCGCGCAGGACATCGAGCAGCGTCGGCCGTGCATCCTCCAGTTCGATGTCGTGGCGTTCGCCGTTGACTGTTAAACTCAGGGAAAGGGTCATCGTCCCTCCGATCGAGGCATGTGTCCTGAGGCATGGGGGAGGGGCTTCGGGTCTGGTAGGGGGACGCAGAGTGCGGAAATGTCCCGGCCGAAGCCACGGCCCGAGGGGCTATATACGGAGGCACCCTCCGTTTTCAAGTTGGAGGATGTCAAAATCGGTGGTGCGTTGAACAGACCCGAGCCTAAACGCAAACCGCGGGCGGATTCGATCCGCAATCGCGAGAAGTTGTTGAAGGCGGCGAGCGAGGTGTTCCTCGCCGGCGGGCCCGAGGCGAGCCTCGAGGCGGTCGCGCGCAAGGCGGGCGTCGGGATCGGCACGCTCTACCGCCATTTTCCGACCCGTGAAGCACTGTTCCAGGCCGTCTACCGACACGAGGTGGACGAGCTGGTGGAGTTCGCCGACCGGCTGGCGCAGACCGAGGGGCCGGTGGCGGCGCTGAGGACGTGGCTGCGCGCGAGCGTCCAGATGGTGGCGACCAAGCGGGGGATGGTGGCGGCGCTCGCGCCCGCCCTCGACAGCTCGGCGGAGATCTACGTCGATTCCGGCGCGCGCATCCGCAAGGCGCTCGCCGAGATGATGGAGCGCGCGGTGGCGGCCGGCGCGATCCGGAGCGGGGTGTCCTCGGAGGATCTGCTGCGGGTCATGATCAGCCTCTGCTATTCCGGCGATCAGCCGGGGTGGCAGGACAGCGTCATCCGCCTGCTCGACGTCTTCCTCGACGGTCTCGTCGCCCCGCCCGGCGACAGCGGTGGTGACGCCGGGTAGGCGCTTCCTCACGGGCCCGAAGGGGCGGCGACCGCCACGGCGCGACCTGGGCCCGGGATAAAGGGGCGCTAGGTTCGCCTGATCCGGCCCGGTGCGGGCAGCGACCTGCGGCGTCCCGATTGGCCGCCGGGGCAACAGTGAGGGGCCGAGACTCTTGAACGATCATTCATCCGGCAGGCGCGGGCGCGGCGGTACGATGGCGCGCCGGCGCGCCGAAGCGGGTGCCGCGCGGCCGCCGGTCGACCGGCGCGACGACGCCGGGCCGTTCGACATCATCGGCGACATCCACGGCTGCTTCGACGAACTGGTGTCGCTGCTGAAGACGCTCGGCTACGAGGTCGATCCGCTGCCGCCCGGCGAGGGTCTCGGCGCGGCGCGCCACCCGGACGGGCGGCGGGTGATCTTCGTCGGCGACCTGACGGACCGGGGGCCGCGCAACGTCGACGTTCTGCGGCTCGCGATGGGGATGGTGGCGTCGGGCACCGCGCTCGCGGTCTGCGGCAACCACGACGACAAGCTGCGGCGCTACCTCGCCGGCAACCCGGTGGTCCTGAACCAGGGTCTCGACCTGACCGCGGCGGAGCTGGAGCGGACCTCGCAGACGTTCCGCGACGCGGCGCTCCGGCTCATCGAGGGGATGGCGGACTATCTGTGGCTCGACGGCGGGGCGCTCATGGTCGTCCACGCCGGACTGAGGGAGGAGATGTTCGGGACGACGTCCGGCGAGGTGCGCCGGTTCGCCCTCTACGGCGACGTGACCGGGGAGGTGGACGAGAACGGCATGCCGGTCCGCGGCGACTGGGCGCGCGACTACCGGGGGGAGGCGACCATCGTCTACGGTCACACCCCGATGACCCGCGTGCGGAGCGTCAACCGGGCGATCTGCATCGACACGGGCTGCGTCTTCGGCAACGCGCTCTCGGCGATCACGTGGCCGGAGATGCGGGTGATGTCGGTGCCGGCGGCGGAGCGCTATCGTGTCGCGCGCCGCCCGCTGGAGGTGCCGGACACCGCCGAGATCCTGCCGGCGGAGACAGCCTGATCCGCGGCGCGGCCCCCGGCCGGCGCGATTGTGATTGGTCGCGGGGGACGGGGCTTTATGACTGTCATCCACCGGCCACCGGCCACCGGGGCTGGGATGGGGTTCGGTCCCCGCCGGGCGCGGTGGCCGCGGGGATGTCCGCGCGCCCGGTCGTGCTCCCCTGGACACGCGCGCGGGGCGGAAGCGGTGTGACGCGTGGCGATTGAAAGCAATCTCGACGTGGTGGCCGACGACGACCGGCCGGAGTGTGGTCACAGGGCGTTCGTGCTTCTGAGCACCGGACGGAGCGGCACCGCGAATCTCCTCAGCCAGCTCGGGAAGACGCCGGGGGTCCGCGCCTATTCGGATATCTTCCACACGGTCAATCCACAGGTCCACATCCCGCCGGACATGCTGGCCGAGCTGCCGCTGAGCCTGCGCGATGCCGAACCCGTCGCCTATGCGTACAAGGCGCTGGCCCATAATCCCGGCCAGGCCGCGGTGGTGGGCTTCAAGATCTGGCGGTCGCAGCAGCAGGAGGTATGCGCCCGTCTGCTGCGGGACCCGGACGTCGTGAAGATCGTCCTGGAGCGCCGCAACAAGCTCGCCGTCTACGCCTCGGCCCGCAAGGCGGTGAAGACGGGGGTGTACAACTCCTTTCCGGCCGGCGAGGCCGTGGACGCCTACGCCGCGGACCTGGTCCGCTTCGATACCGACTACTTCAAGCGCTACTGCAAGGCGCAGCACGGGACGTTCGCCTGGTACCGCAAGCGGGTGCAGGGGAAGGTGCTCTTCGTCGGCTGCCTGCAGGTCGCGGACGGGTCGGCCTACCCGCGGTGCACCGATATCCTCGGGGTCGCGCCGCCGGATCCGCCGCCGCCCGGCCGCCGCAGGCTGAACGACGGCGACATCCTCGACCGGTTCCACCCGGACGACCACAAGGCGATCATGGATTGCCTGACCGACTCGGGCCGCCGCCGCTGGCGGTTCGAGAAGTAGCGGCGGGTACGGATCTAGGGGCGGATCGCCGCCCGTCCGGGACGCGCCGCGGGGCGGAATCGGGGACGCAGGGTCACGCAATGCGCGGATCGGTGCCGAATGATCTTGCGGCGCGGGCCGACACCCCTTATTGCAGGGCTCAGATAGGGGTGTAGCTCAGTTGGTAGAGCGGCGGTCTCCAAAACCGTAGGCCGGGGGTTCGAGTCCCTCCGCCCCTGCCAGTCGTAAAGCGCCGGTCGCCAGCGCCCGCCGAAGGTGCCCGTCGAAGCCGGCTCACTTTTTTGTTGGGCGCTTCAACGCAGATGCCCTTCCAGGGGTTGCATCTCAATCGAACGATTGTTAGGTACGGCCTCCGCGAGGCGCCGACGGGGGTCGTGCGCCTTGATGTTTCGACGATCGGTGTCGGGCAAGCCCTGCGGCGGTGCTGCGGGGCTTCACTGCGTCGACAACAGAACGAACGCCGTCTGGGTCTGGCCCAAGCGGCAAAAGGGGTCTGAGTGGCAACGAATCCGTTGACGTTCTTCCAGCAGGTCCGGACCGAAGCGGCGAAAGTCGTGTGGCCGAGCCGGCGTGAGACGATCATCACCACCGTGATGGTGTTCATCATGTGCGCCTTCACGTCGGTGTTCTTCTTTCTGGTGGACCGCATCCTCGGGTGGGGTGTCGGTCAGATCCTCGGTTGAGGCGCTTGGCTAGCTGCCCCGACGGATCACCGAGGCAAACGACATGAACAAGCGTTGGTACATCGTCCACGCGTATACGAACTTTGAGAACAAGGTCCGCGAGGCGATCCTTGCGGAGGCTGAGCTGCGTGGCCTGACGGAGTATTTCGACGACGTCCTGGTCCCGAAGGAGAAGGTGAGCGAGGTCAAGCGCGGCCGGCGGGTCGAGACGGAGCGGGTGACGTTTCCCGGCTACGTCCTCGTCAAGTGCGCGCTGACCGACCAGGTCTTCCACCTCATCAAGAACACCCCCAAGGTGACGGGGTTCCTGGGCGCCACCCAGCGCCCGCAGCCGATCCCCGACCGCGAGGCCGAGCGGATCCTGCACCAGGTGACCGAGGAGGTGGAGCGTCCGCGTCCGAAGGTGACCTTCGAGGTGGGCGAGCAGGTTCGCGTGGCGGACGGTCCGTTCGCCTCGTTCAACGGCCTGGTCGAGGAGGTCGACGACGAGCGGGCGCGGGTGAAGGTGGCGGTGTCCATCTTCGGCCGACCCACCAACGTCGAGCTCGAGTACGGCCAGGTGGAGAAGATGGCGCAGTGATGCGCTGAACGGCCCGTGCGCCTGGCGCTGGGCCGACGAGTTGCGGGAGGTGAGGGGACGGCCAATCCCCAGGCCACAACCGCAGACGGGCATGGGGCCCGACTTTGGCAGGGCCTCGGCCCGTTAAGGAGAGCAGATGGCAAAGAAGATTGCCGGTTATATCAAGCTGCAGGTGCCGGCCGGCGCCGCGACCCCGTCGCCGCCGATCGGCCCGGCGCTCGGTCAGCGCGGCTTGAACATCGTGATGTTCACGAAGGACTTCAACGCGAAGACGCAGGACATGGAAAAGGGTGCGCCCTGTCCGACCGTCATCACGTACTACACGGACAAGTCCTTCACGTTCGAGATCAAGACCCCGCCGGTCTCCTACTTCCTGAAGAAGGCGACGGGTCTCGCCTCCGGCTCCAAGGCGCCGGGCAAGGAGAAGGCCGGGACGGTCACGATGGCCCAGTGCCGCGAGATCGCCGAAGCGAAGATGAAGGACCTCAACGCCGATACGATCGATCAGGCGGCGAAGATGGTCATGGGCTCTGCCCGCTCGATGGGTCTGGAGGTCGTCGATGGCTAAGCTCGCGAAGCGCATGCAGGCGGCCTACGAGGGCCTCGACCGCGGCGCCACCTACTCGCTGTCCGACGCCGTGAAGCTCCTCAAGGACCGCACGAAGGTGAAGTTCGACGAGACCGTCGAGGTCTCCTTCAACCTTGGTGTCGACCCGCGCCACGCCGACCAGATGGTCCGCGGCGTCTGCCTGCTGCCGCACGGCACCGGCAAGACCGTGAAGGTCGCCGTGTTCGCCCGTGGCGACAAGGCCGAGGAGGCGAAGGCCGCCGGAGCCGACATCGTCGGCGCCGAGGAACTCGTCGCCGAGGTCCAGGCCGGCAAGATCGACTTCGAGCGCTGCATCGCCACCCCGGACATGATGCCGCTGGTCGGCCGCCTCGGTAAGGTGCTCGGCCCGCGCGGCCTGATGCCGAACCCGAAGGTCGGCACCGTGACGCCGGACGTCGCCAAGGCCGTGCAGGACGCCAAGGGCGGCGCCATGCAGTTCCGCGTCGAGAAGGCCGGTATCGTCCACGGCGGCGTCGGCAAGCTCTCGTTCGACGAGACCAAGCTGGTCGAGAACATCCGCGCCTTCTACGACGCGGTGAGCAAGGCCAGGCCGACGGGTGCCAAGGGCACCTACATGAAGAAGGCGTCGATGACGTCGACCATGGGCCCCGGCCTGAAGGTCGATCTGTCGACGATGGCTGCGGAGCAGTAAGGGTGGCAGGCCAGCCTCAACCGCGCTGGCGCCGCATGGTGCTCGCCGCGCTCGTCGCGGCGTCCACCGTGTTCGTACTGCAACTGGCGCAGCGGCTGATGAGCTGACGCGGCCAGCCGCGACGACGACGAGCATGGGCGCCGGGACCGTTCTCGGCGCCTGTTGGGACGACCGGCCCCGGGGCCGGTCCATCGTGGAGCGTCGGGTGGCG
Organism: Acuticoccus sediminis; assembly: GCF_003258595.1. Lineage (NCBI taxonomy): Bacteria > Pseudomonadati > Pseudomonadota > Alphaproteobacteria > Hyphomicrobiales > Amorphaceae > Acuticoccus > Acuticoccus sediminis. The sequence continues at coordinate 752,290 of NZ_QHHQ01000004.1, read as the reverse complement.
AAAGGCACGGACAGGACACGGATCGCGACGGACGGGGCCACGGCGGTTCCGCCCATGACGAGCGGTTCGCCTCATGTCCGGTGAAGCACTGATCCGGGGGCGGGACGTCAGGTTCGCCCTCGTGTTCGCGGGCTTCCAGCTCCTGGCCTACGTGCCGGTGTTCCTGGTGCTGTACGGCGTTTCGGCGATGTGGTCGCCGGAGGGGCAGCGAGGGGAGTGGCATCTCGCCTCGTTCGCCACCGTGGGCGTCTCGGCGGTCGCCGTGTTCGCCGCCGCCTTCGTCGTGATCCTCGGTCTGAGCGCCGTTACCGGCGTGCTCGACTGGATCACCGGCGACAAGCGCGCCGGACGCGCCGCGGGCTGAGAGGCTCCGGACCGCGCCGCAGGGACGGCAGATAGCGGAGGCGATCTCCGCGGCAAGGTTTCCGCCCGGTGCGCCGGGCAACGAGTTTCGCCCGGTGCGCCGGGCGTCAGGACTTCGCGGGGTCGCCTCGCGAGGGTCGCCCTTCCTCCGGGAAGGGCAGCCTGTCCGAGACTGCAGGTGGGGCAGCGTACGGTATGCCTCTTAATGGTCCTGCATAGACGGGGGTCGGAACGGGATGACCGTTCGCTCTCGGGACGGGTGTAAACCGCTCATCTGGCTTCGGCCCGGTGAGCTCATTGAGCCGGGAGGTGCCTCACCGCACCGCCCATGTCTTGGAGAGAACGGTGGACAGAGCCGAAAAACGCGAAATGGTGGGCTTCCTCGAAGAAGTCTTCGCCAATTCGGGCTCCGTGGTCGTCACCCAGTATATCGGGATGACTGTCGCCGAAGTGACCGAACTCCGCCGCCAGATGAAAGACGCTGGTGCGAAGTTCAAGGTCATCAAGAACAGGCTCGCCAAGATCGCGCTCGAAAACGGCGATCGCGGTGTCGCGTCCGAGATGTTCAAGGGGCCGGTGGGCATCGCCTACGGTCTCGATCCGGTCGCGGCGCCCAAGGTTCTGACTGAGTACGCGAAGAAGAACGACAAGCTCAAGATCATCGGCGGCATCCTCGGATCGTCGGCGATGGACGACAAGGGTGTCGAGGCGCTCGCCAAGATGCCCCCGATCGAAGAGCTTCGCTCCAAGCTTCTGGGTGTCCTCCTCATGCCGGGGTCCAACCTGGCACGGGTGCTCAACGCGCCGGGCAACAAGCTTGCCTCGCAGCTCAACGCGCCTGCTCAGAACCTCATCGGTGTTTTCGCAGCCTACAAGGCGAAACTGGAAGCGGCGGCTTAAGTCCGACTGGACCTGGCCCACTGAACCGACAACCTGGAAAGATCAAATCAAATGGCAGATATCGAAAGCCTGTACGAGCAGCTGTCGCAGCTCACGGTCCTCGAAGTGTCCGACCTCGTGAAGCGTCTCGAGGACGGTTGGGGCGTCACCGCTGCTGCGGCCGCTCCGGCGATGGCCATGCCGATGATGGGCATGGGCGGCGGTGCCGAGGCTGCGGCCCCGGCCGAGGAGAAGACCGAGTTCGACGTCGTCCTCGCGAACGCGGGCGACAAGAAGATCAACGTCATCAAGGAAGTCCGTGCGATCACGGGCCTCGGCCTCAAGGAGGCCAAGGACCTCGTCGAGGGCGCTCCTAAGACGGTGAAGGAAGCCGCGTCCAAGGACGAGGCCGAGAAGATCAAGAAGCAGCTCGAGGAAGCTGGCGCGAAGGTCGAGCTTAAGTAAGCACGCCTCGGCGTTGGCGGCCTCCGGCCGCCGTCCGGCCGGGTTCGCCCGGCCGACGATCAATCGCCGGCGCTCCGACGCGAGCGCCGGCCTTTCGCGTCGTAATGGGCGACGACGCGTTCCGCGGGATCACCCCGCGCCGAGAGGGGGCAAGGTATGACGCAGGCGTTCTCAGGTCGTAAGCAGGTCCGAAAATATTTCGGCTCCATCCGTGAGGTCACGGAGATGCCGAACCTGATCGAGGTGCAAAAAGCGTCCTACGACCAGTTCCTCATGGTGGACAAGCCTGAGGGCGGCCGCGGCGACGAGGGTCTGGAGGGCGTGTTCCGCTCTGTCTTCCCGATCTCCGACTTCGCCGGCACGGCCATGCTGGAGTTCGTGGACTACGAGTTCGAGGCGCCGAAGTTCGACGTCGACGAGTGCCGCCAGCGCGACATCACGTTCGCGGCGCCCTTGAAGGTGAAGCTTCGTCTCGTCGTGTTCGACGTCGACGAGGACACGGGTGCCAAGAGCCCCAAGGAATTCAAAGAGCAAGACGTCTACATGGGCGACATGCCGCTCATGACGGAGAACGGCACGTTCATCGTCAACGGCACGGAGCGCGTGATCGTCTCGCAGATGCACCGCTCGCCGGGCGTCTTCTTCGACCACGACAAGGGCAAGACCCATTCGTCGGGCAAGCTGCTCTTCGCCGGCCGCGTCATTCCCTACCGTGGCTCCTGGCTCGACATCGAGTTCGACGCCAAGGACATCGTCCACGCGCGTATCGACCGCCGCCGCAAGATCCCCGTCACCTCGCTGATGATGGCGCTCGGCTTCTCGCCCGAGGAGATCCTGCACACCTTCTACGAGCGCGTCACGTACACCCGTGACGGCGACGGCTGGCGCATGCCGTTCGAGGGCGACCGCCTGAAGGGCCAGAAGGCCAACACCGACCTCGTCGACGCCGACACGGGCGAGCTCGTGATCGAGGAGGGCCGCAAGATCACGGCCCGGACGATCAAGCAGCTCACCGAGAAGGGCGTGAAGGCGCTCCGCGTCTCCGACGACGAGCTGTACGGCCGCTACCTCGGCGACGACATCGTCAACTTCGAGACGGGCGAGATCTACGCCGAAGCCGGCACGGAGCTCGACGAGAAGGGCCTCGGCAAGCTGCTGGAGACCGGTCTCCAGGAGATCACCGTCCTCGACATCGACCACGTCACGAAGGGCGACTACGTCGTCAAGACGCTGTCCGCGGACAAGAACGAGACCCGCGAGCAGGCGCTGTTCGACATCTACCGCGTGATGCGTCCCGGCGAGCCGCCGACGATCGAGACCGCCGAGGCCATGTTCGCCTCGCTGTTCTTCGATCCGGAGCGCTACGACCTCTCCGCCGTCGGCCGCGTGAAGATGAACATGCGCCTCGACCTCGATGCCCCCGACACGCAGCGGACGCTGCGCAAGGAGGACATCATGGCGGTCATCAAGACGCTGATCGACCTGCGCGACGGCAAGGGCGAGATCGACGACATCGACAACCTAGGCAACCGCCGTGTCCGCTCGGTCGGTGAGCTGATGGAGAACCAGTACCGCCTGGGCCTCCTCAGGATGGAGCGCGCCATCAAGGAGCGCATGTCCTCCGTCGAGATCGAGACGGTGATGCCGCAGGATCTCATCAACGCGAAGCCCGCCGCGGCCGCGGTGCGTGAGTTCTTCGGCTCCTCGCAGCTCTCGCAGTTCATGGACCAGACGAACCCGCTGTCCGAGGTGACGCACAAGCGCCGCCTCTCGGCCCTCGGCCCGGGCGGTCTGACCCGCGAGCGTGCCGGCTTCGAGGTGCGCGACGTGCACCCGACCCACTACGGCCGCATCTGCCCGATCGAGACGCCGGAAGGCCCGAACATCGGCCTGATCAACTCGCTGGCGACGTTCGCGCGCGTCAACAAGTACGGCTTCATCGAGGCGCCCTACCGCAAGGTGAAGGACGGCGTCGTGTCGGACGAGGTGGTCTACCTCTCCGCCATGGAGGAGCAGAAGCACCCGGTCGCGCAGGCGAACGCGCCGCTCCTCGAGGACGGCCGCTTCGCCGACGAGCTCACCGTCGCGCGCCACGCCGGCGACGTGACGATGATGCCGGCCGACCGTGTCGAGTACATGGACGTGTCGCCCAAGCAGCTCGTGTCCGTCGCCGCGGCGCTGATTCCGTTCCTCGAGAACGACGACGCCAACCGCGCGCTGATGGGCTCGAACATGCAGCGTCAGGCCGTGCCGCTGGTGCGTGCCGAGGCGCCGTTCGTCGGCACCGGCATGGAGCCGATCGTCGCCCGGGACTCCGGCGCCGCGATCGCCGCCAAGCGGACCGGCGTCGTCGACCAGGTGGACGCGACCCGTATCGTCATCCGCGCCACGGAAGATCTCGACCCCACCAAGTCGGGCGTCGACATCTACCAGCTGATGAAGTTCCAGCGGTCGAACCAGAACACCACCGTCAACCAGCGTCCGCTGGTGCGCGTGGGCGACGCGGTCGCCAAGGGCGAGATCATCGCCGACGGCCCGTCGACGGAGCTCGGCGACCTGGCGCTCGGCCGGAACGTGCTCGTCGCGTTCATGCCGTGGAACGGCTACAACTTCGAGGACTCGATCCTCCTCTCCGAGCGCATCGTGCGCGACGACGTCTTCACCTCGATCCACATCGAGGAGTTCGAGGTCGCCGCCCGTGACACCAAGCTCGGCCCCGAGGAGATCACGCGCGACATCCCGAACGTCTCGGAAGAGGCGCTCCGGAACCTCGACGAGGCGGGCATCGCCTACATCGGCGCGGAAGTGCAGGCGGGTGACATCCTCGTCGGCAAGATCACGCCGAAGGGCGAGTCGCCGATGACGCCGGAGGAGAAGCTTCTCCGCGCGATCTTCGGCGAGAAGGCCTCCGACGTGCGCGACACCTCGCTGCGTGTCCCGCCGGGCGTGGTCGGCACCATCGTCGAGGTGCGTGTCTTCAACCGCCACGGCATCGAGAAGGACGAGCGCGCCCAGGCGATCGAGCGCGAGGAGATCGAGCGTCTCGCCAAGGACCGCGACGACGAGCAGGCCATCCTCGACCGCAACACCTTCGCCCGTCTCTCCGAGATGCTGCAGGGTCAGGTCGCGGTGTCCGGCCCGCGCGGCTTCAAGGCCGACTCGCAGATCACCGCCGACGCGCTGGAGAACACCCCCCGCTCGCAGTGGTGGATGTTCGCCCTCGCCGACGAGCAGCTCCAGGCCGACATCGAGGCCATGCGCGACCAGTACGACCAGGCCAAGAAGCGCTTCGAGGAGCGCTTCCTGGACAAGGTCGAGAAGCTGCAGCGCGGCGACGAGCTGCCCCCGGGCGTCATGAAGATGGTCAAGGTCTTCGTGGCGGTGAAGCGCAAGATCCAGCCGGGCGACAAGATGGCCGGCCGTCACGGCAACAAGGGTGTCGTGTCGAAGATCGTGCCGTGCGAGGACATGCCGTTCCTCGAGGACGGCACCCACGTCGACATCGTGCTGAACCCGCTGGGCGTGCCGTCGCGCATGAACGTGGGCCAGATCCTGGAGACGCACCTCGGCTGGGCGTGTGCGGGCATGGGCCGCAAGATCGGCGAGCTGGTGCGTCTGGCCAAGGAGTCCGGCGACACGGGCGAGCTGCGCACCACGATGCTCGACGTCTACGACGGCGGCACCTCCGAGCCGATCGCCGAATATGACGACGACTCGGTGATGCGTCTGGGCGAGCAGCTGACCAAGGGCGTGCCGATCGCGACCCCGGTGTTCGATGGTGCCCGCGAGCCGGACATCGTCAAGATGCTGGAGAAGGCGGGTCTCAACGGCTCCGGCCAGTCGACCCTCTTCGACGGGCGCACGGGCGAGCAGTTCGACCGGCCGGTGACGGTGGGCTACATCTACATGCTGAAGCTCCACCATCTGGTCGACGACAAGATCCACGCCCGGTCGATCGGCCCGTACTCGCTCGTCACCCAGCAGCCGCTGGGCGGCAAGGCGCAGTTCGGCGGCCAGCGCTTCGGCGAGATGGAGGTCTGGGCGCTCGAGGCGTACGGCGCGGCCTACACCCTGCAGGAAATGCTGACGGTGAAGTCGGACGACGTCGCGGGCCGCACGAAGGTCTACGAGTCCATCGTGCGCGGCGACGACACGTTCGAGGCGGGTATCCCGGAGAGCTTCAACGTTCTCGTGAAGGAAATCCGCTCGCTGGGTCTCAACGTCGAGCTCACCGACGTCGAGCGCGACATGGTGATCAACAACGACATCGACGCGCGCAAGCTGGCGGCGGAGTAGGGCCGGGCTTGACGGCAACGACATGTGAGGCGGGCGAACATCGCCCGCTGGCGGGAGCGCGCAGGATCGCCTATATAGGTTGTACCTTGCGCAAATCTCATCCCGCCTCAGAACGGTGCCTCACGGCGACCCGGTGTGCCTCACAAGGCGCGCCGGGTGCTGTGCGTGGCATCGACGGGATTGCGGCGCGTCTGGCGACAACCGTCCGAAACGACGGGGCCGACGCCGAAGCTCGGACGGTTCAGCCGCCCGTGGCTCTTGAGGATTGGGCGCGCCAGGCGCGCATGAAAATGGCTCGCGACACGCGAGGGCAAAGGAGAGTCGCCGTATGAACCAGGAAGTGATGAACCTGTTCAACACGCAGGCGCCCACGCAGACGTTCGACCGGATCCGGATCTCCATCGCGAGCCCCGAGAAGATCCGCTCGTGGTCCTTCGGCGAGATCAAGAAGCCGGAGACCATCAACTACCGCACCTTCAAGCCGGAGCGGGACGGCCTGTTCTGCGCGCGCATCTTCGGTCCCATCAAGGACTACGAGTGCCTGTGCGGCAAGTACAAGCGGATGAAGTTCAAGGGCGTCATCTGCGAGAAGTGCGGCGTCGAGGTGACGCTGAGCCGCGTGCGCCGCGAGCGCATGGGCCACATCGAGCTCGCCGCCCCGGTCGCGCACATCTGGTTCCTGAAGTCGCTTCCGTCGCGCATCGGCCTTCTGCTCGACATGACGCTGAAGGACCTCGAGCGCGTCCTCTACTTCGAGTCCTACATCGTCACCGACCCGGGCATGGTCACCGAGATCAAGCGCGGCCAGCTCTTGTCGGAGGACGAGTTCCTCGACCTGCAGGACACCCACGGCGAGACCTTCACCGCGCTGATCGGCGCCGAGGCGATCCGCGAGCTGCTCCTGCAGCTCGACCTTCCGCGCGAGTCCGAGCAGCTGCGCAAGGAGATCGCGGAGTCGACCTCCGAGCTGAAGCCCAAGAAGCTCGCCAAGCGGCTGAAGATCGTCGATTCATTCCTCGAGTCGGGCAACCGTCCCGAGTGGATGATCATGACGGTCATCCCGGTCATCCCGCCGGACCTGCGCCCGCTGGTTCCGCTCGACGGCGGCCGGTTCGCGACGTCGGACCTCAACGACCTGTACCGCCGCGTCATCAACCGTAACAACCGCCTGAAGCGCCTCATCGAGCTGCGCGCGCCGGACATCATCATCCGCAACGAGAAGCGGATGCTGCAGGAGTCCGTGGACGCGCTGTTCGACAACGGCCGCCGCGGCCGCGTCATCACGGGTGCCAACAAGCGCCCGCTGAAGTCGCTGTCGGACATGCTGAAGGGCAAGCAGGGCCGGTTCCGCCAGAACCTGCTCGGCAAGCGCGTCGACTACTCGGGCCGTTCGGTGATCGTGGTGGGTCCGGAGCTGAAGCTCCACCAGTGCGGCCTGCCGAAGAAGATGGCGCTCGAGCTGTTCAAGCCGTTCATCTACTCGCGCCTCGACGCGAAGGGCTACTCGTCCACGGTGAAGCAGGCGAAGAAGCTCGTCGAGAAGGAGAAGCCCGAGGTCTGGGATATCCTCGACGAGGTGATCCGCGAGCACCCGGTGCTGCTCAACCGCGCGCCGACGCTCCACCGCCTCGGCATCCAGGCGTTCGAGCCCAAGCTCATCGAGGGCAAGGCGATCCAGCTTCACCCGCTGGTCTGCACCGCCTTCAACGCGGACTTCGACGGCGACCAGATGGCCGTGCACGTTCCCCTCTCGCTGGAAGCCCAGCTCGAGGCGCGCACGCTCATGATGTCGACGAACAACATCCTGCACCCGGCCAACGGTCAGCCGATCATCGTGCCGTCGCAGGACATCGTTCTCGGCCTCTACTACCTGTCGATCATGTCCGAGAAGGAGCCGGGCGAGGGGATGACCTTCGGGTCCATCAACGAGCTGCAGCACGCCCTCGACGCCAAGGTCGTGACCGTCCACTCGAAGGTGAAGGTCCGCTACAAGACGGTCGACGAGGACGGCAACCCGATCTCGCAGATCCACGAGACGACCCCGGGCCGCGCGCTGATCGGCGATCTGCTGCCGCGCTCGACGAAGGTGCCGTTCGACATCTGCAACCAGCTGATGACGAAGAAGAACATCTCCAAGATGATCGATGCCGTGTACCGCGGCACCGGTCAGAAGGAGACGGTCATCTTCTGCGACCGCGTGATGAACCTCGGCTTCACCAACGCGTTCAAGGCCGGCATCTCGTTCGGCAAGGACGACATGGTGATCCCGGACTCCAAGTACACCACGGTCGCCGAGACCGCGGAGCTGGCGAAGGAGTTCGAGCAGCAGTACTTCGACGGCCTGATCACCCAGGGCGAGAAGTACAACAAGGTCATCGACGCCTGGGCGAAGTGCACCGACAAGGTGGCCGCCGCGATGATGGAGAAGATCTCCGCCGTCGAGAAGGACGCCGAGACCGGGCGCACCAAGCAGATGAACTCGGTCTACATGATGAGCCACTCGGGTGCCCGTGGCTCGCCGACCCAGATGCGTCAGCTCGCGGCGATGCGCGGCCTCATGGCCAAACCGTCGGGCGAGATCATCGAGACCCCGATCACGTCGAACTTCAAAGAGGGCCTCACCGTTCTCGAGTACTTCAACTCGACGCACGGTGCGCGTAAGGGCCTCGCCGACACCGCGCTCAAGACCGCGAACTCGGGTTACCTCACCCGCCGTCTCGTGGACGTGGCGCAGGACGCGATCATCTCCGAGGTGGACTGCGGCTCGACCCGCGGCATCACCATGGAGCCGATCGTCGACGCCGGTCAGGTCATCGCGACGCTGGGCAGCCGCGTCCTCGGCCGCACCGCGGCGGAAGACGTGCACGAGCCGGGCACGGGCGAGCTGATCGCCAAGGCCGGCACGCTGCTCGACGAGAAGGACGTCGAGGCCATCGAGGCCGCGCGCGTCCAGTCGCTGAAGATCCGCTCGGTGCTGACCTGCGAGACCCGCAACGGCGTGTGCGCGGCCTGCTACGGCCGTGACCTGGCCCGCGGTACGCCGGTCAACATGGGCGAGGCCGTCGGCGTCATCGCGGCGCAGTCGATCGGCGAGCCGGGCACGCAGCTCACCATGCGTACCTTCCACGTCGGCGGTACGGCGCAGGTGGTCGACTCGTCCTTCATCGAGTCCTCCTTCGAGGGCACGATCAAGGTGAAGAACCGCAACGTCGTGCGCGACTCGGACGGCAACCTGATGGTCATGGGCCGCAACGTGCAGGTGGCGGTCATCGACGCGGACAACACCGAGCGGGCGAGCTACAAGCTCACCTACGGTGCCAAGCTCCACGTTGACGACGGCGACAGCATCAAGCGCGGCCAGCGCATCGCCGAGTGGGACCCATACACCCGCCCGATCCTCACCGAGGTCGACGGTGTGGTGGACTTCGAGGACCTGGTGGACGGTATCTCCGTCTCCGAGGCGGCGGACGAGGCGACGGGTATCACCAAGCGCATCGTCACCGACTGGCGCACCCACACGCGTGGCTCCTCGCTGCGTCCGGCGGTCGTCGTGAAGGACGGTTCAGGCAACCTGGTGAAGCTGCCGCGCGGCGGCGAGGCCCGGTACCTGTTGTCCGTGGACACGGTCCTGTCGGTCGACACCGGCGGCAAGGTCCACGCCGGTGACGTGCTCGCCCGTATCCCGCTCGAGAGCGCCAAGACGCGTGACATCACCGGTGGTCTGCCGCGCGTCGCCGAGCTCTTCGAGGCCCGTCGTCCGAAGGACAACGCGGTCATCGCGGAGATGGACGGCACGATCCGCTTCGGCAAGGATTTCAAGAACAAGCGTCGGATCATCATCGATCCGCCGGCGGACTCCGGCCTCGAGCCGATCGAGTACATGGTCCCGAAGGGCAAGCACATTCACCTTCAGGACGGCGACCCGATCGAGAAGGGCGACTACATCCTCGACGGCAACCCGGCGCCGCACGACATCCTGGCGATCCACGGCGTGGAGGCGCTCGCCGCCTACCTCGTCAACGAGATCCAGGGCGTCTACCGGCTCCAGGGCGTGGGCATCAACGACAAGCACATCGAGGTGATTGTCCGGCAGATGCTCCAGAAGGTGCAGATCACCGATCCGGGCGATTCGGACCTTCTGGTCAACGAGGAGATCGACCGTCAGGAGCTGCAGGAGCTGAACGACGACCTGCTCGCGGACGGCAAGAAGCCGGCCTCGGGCGATCCGGTTCTGCTCGGCATCACCAAGGCTTCGCTGCAGACCCGCTCGTTCATCTCCGCGGCATCGTTCCAGGAGACGACGCGCGTGCTCACCGAGGCGGCCGTCTCCGGCAAGGCCGACCAGCTGGAAGGCCTCAAGGAGAACGTCATCGTCGGTCGTCTGATCCCGGCGGGTACCGGCGGCATGATCAACCGCATCCGCGAGATCGCCGCCAAGCGCGACGACCTCATCGCGGAAGCGGAGCGGGCCGCGCAGGGCGCCTCCGAGGGCGCGCAGATGATCGAGGACATGCGTCAGGTCGAGCCGGGCGAATAGTCCCGGCCACCCGCCGCCTCGGCGTTCTCGCCTGACATCACGAGAGGGGGCCCGTGCCGGGCCCCCGATCGCATGGGGACCCCCGCGGTCCCGCTTGCAAAGGGCCCTCGTTCAACGGGGCCCTTCGTTTGTTTGGACTCCGGTTTCCGCCCCCGCCGGGCGCCCGTCCGCGGCGCCCGCTCCCCACGGCTCCCTTTTCCGGGGCCGCATCCATCCGGGCCGTCAGGCCATCTCCCATCCGGCCGCGAAGGCCCAATAGACGACGAGGCGAGCGTGGGCGCACTGCTGGACATCATCCAGGAACAGTTCATCATCATGTGGGTGGTGATCGACCCGATCGGCACGCTGCCGGTGTTCGTCGCGGTCACCGCGGGGATGACCGCCGCCCGCCGCCGCAAGACGGCGGTGAAGGCGATCCTGATCGCCTTCTGCGTGCTGTTCGGCTTCCTCGTCGTCGGCCAGATCGTCCTGGAGGGGCTGGGCCTGCCGCTCGCCTCGTTCCAGATCGCCGGCGCGATCGTCCTCTTCATGTTCGCGATGCACATGATCTTCGGCCCGGGCAAGCCGGCGGAAGACCTCGAGACGGAGCAGGGACCGGACGTCGCCGTCTTCCCGCTCGCGATGCCGTCCATCGCATCCCCGGGCGCGATGCTCACCATCGTCATCCTCACCGACAACGCCCGCTTCTCGGTCCCGCACCAGACGATCACGGCGGTCCTGATGGCCGTCGTCCTGGCGATCACGCTCGGCATCATGCTGGCGGCCGGGCCGATCATGCGCGTCATCGGCGACACGGGCGCGGCGATCATCAGCCGCGTCATGGGGCTCATCCTCGCCGCCGTCGCCGTCGACGCGGCGATCGAGGGGATGCGCACGATCGGCATCATCCCCGCGCTCGCCGGGAGCTGAGCACCGCGCCGACCGCCCCGGACCGACCCTGACTGTGGTCGGTTGATCTGGTTGAATTTAACGGACGCGCAATTGCCGCTATAGTCCGGCCTCGATTGAACCTGCATGGCTTGAGGGTCGAGCAGACATGAAAGCTCGTGAAGCGTTGTCGATGACACTTGCGGCGCCCGCCGTGTTGTCGAGCAAGAAGAATTTCACCGCGAATCCCGTGATCGGATCCGCGCAGTTCAACGAGCGCGGGCTGCACCGCTGGCGCGTCGAGCGGTCGCACGCGATGAGCAACCGCCGTCGCGCGGCGATGGCGGCGAAGCTCGACCCGGCGGAGCGCGAGGCCTTCGACCGCGACGGCTACGTGATCCGCGAGAATGCCCTGCCGCCGGAGCTCTTCGAGGCGTTCTCGGCGGAGCTCGAGGCGAACCGGCGCAAGGCCTGGGAGATGGTCCAGGGCGACACCGCGACCCGGCTGATGCCGCTCCCGGTGTCCGACGGATCGGCCGGCGCGAAGGTGCGGTCCTACCTGCGTTCACCGATCTTTCGCGACCTGACGGGCTACGCGGCCGGCCGCAGCGGCGGGTACAACCCCGTGCTGCAGACGGTGGCGGTGAACCCGGACCCGTCCCGGCCGGACCCTCAGGTGACGCTCCATGCCGACACCTTCCATCCGACCGCCAAGTTCTGGCTGTTCCTGCACGACGTGAACATCGAGGACGGCCCGTTCGCCTTCGCGCCGGGCTCCCACAGGCTGACGCCCGAGCGGCTGGCCTGGGAGCACGAGCAGTCCCTCAAGGCGACCTCGGCGGGCCACAACGAGCACCACGCGGGCGGCTCCTTCCGGATGAGCGAGGAGGGGCTAAAGGCGCTCGGGTACGACCGGCCCGTCACGCCGCTGCCGGTGAAGGCGAACACGTTCGTCGTCGCCGATACCTACGGCTTCCACCGCCGCACCGCGGCGCAGAAGCCGAACGCGCGGGTGGCGATCCACGGCATGTTGCGGCGCAATCCATTCCTGCCGTGGAACGGGGCCGACCCGTCGGAGATCCCGGGTGTCGACGGGCGGCTCATCTGGCTGCTCTTCGCCTCGCGCGACGCCATGGCGCGGATCGGCAAGCCCAACAAGTACCGCAGCGTCGGCGAGAAGCTCGCCGGAGACATCAGCGTCGGCTGAAGGCGGGCCGGTCCGCTGCGACCGGGGCGGCGTGCGGCCATCGGGCCCCGGCGGCGTCAGCGCGCGGCCGGGGTGTCTTCGTTCGTCGCCTCCCAGGCGTGGGCGAGGCGGATAAAGTCCTCGACGCTGATCCGCTCGGCGCGCTCGGTCGGCTCGATGCCGGCGGCGGCGAGGAGGGTCTCCGGCTCGCGCGTCAGCGCCTTGAGGCTCGAGCGCAGCATCTTGCGGCGCTGCCCGAAGGCGGCCGCCGTCACGCGCTCCAACGCCTTCAGCGGCACGCCGGTGTCCGGCTTGGGGTCGATCCGCACGACGCTCGACCAGACCTTCGGCGGCGGCACGAACGCGGCCGGCGACACGTCGAAGACCGACGTCGCGAATGCCCGCGCCCCGGTCAGGACGGAAAGGCGGCCGTAGTCGGCGGAGGCGGGCGCGGCGACGATGCGGTCGGCGACCTCGCGCTGGACCATCACCGTCGCGCTGGCCCACCATGGCGGCCACGGCCCGGTCAGCCAGTCCACGATGAGGGGTGTCGCGACGTTGTAGGGGAGATTGGCGCAGATCGTCGTCCCGGGCGGCGCGATCGCCGTCCAGTCGGCCGACAGGGCGTCCGCCGTGATCAGCGTCAGGCGTCCGTCTGCGGCCTCGATCAAGGGCGCCAGCACCTCGCTCGCCCTCTGGTCCTTCTCGATGGCGATGACATTCGCGCCCGCCTTGAGGAGCGAGCGGGTGAGGCCGCCCGGACCGGGGCCGACCTCGACCACCGTGGTCCCTTCGAGCGGGGCCTCGGTCGTCGCGCCGGCGGGCCGCGCGGTGCGGGCGATCTTGTCGGTGAGGTTGAGGTCGAACAGGAAGTGCTGGCCGAGAGACTTGCGGGCCGGCAGGGAGGCCGCCGCCACTTCGCGCAGCGGCGGCAGTCCGTCGATCCGCTCCCGCAGGCCGGCGAGAGCGCTTGTGGTCATCGTCGGGTCCGTCAGCGGTATTCGATCACGGCGTCGCGGCGGAGCTGGCGGACGAACTGCCGGGTGAAGGTCTCGTTGCGCTCCTGCTGCATCTCCGGCTCCAGCGCGCGCATCGCGGCGTTCGTGGAGCGGACGGCGGTCTTCTTGCAGACCGCGAGCATCATCAGGCCGTCGCCCGTGCGCACGGGCTTGGAGAGCTTGCCATGCTCGACGCCCTCGAGTGCATCGGAAATCTGGCTCGACAGCTCCGCCTGGCTGCGGCGGCCGTAGGGGAGGACGACGACCTCGCGCGTCTGCTTGGCCATCGGCAGGCCCGTCTCGCAGGAGGAGAACTTGCTGCGCACGGAGTTCGCGATGCGCTCGGCCTCGGCCATGCGCGCGCTGGACGGATCCTCCGGCAGCGCCACGACCACCCGGGTCAGGTCGTACTCGAACGAGTCGATGACCGTCTCGGCGTCCTTCTTCTTCAGAAGGGCGGCGACAAGGTCCGCGTCCGTCACCTTGAGGGCGGACCCGAAGCGCGTGCGGGTGAGCTGGGCGAGGGCGATCTGCGCCTTGATGCGGTCCCGGAGCGTCTGGATGTTCACGCCGGACTGGCCGAGCGCCTGGGCGAGCTGCGACGGGCTGAGCTTCACGCGCTGGGCGATGTTGTCGATGGCGTTGTCGACGGCGGCGGTCGAGACGTTGACGCGGTTCTGCGCCGCGGCCTCGAGCTGGAGCCGCTCGTCGATCAGTTCGTCCAGCGCCTCGCGGCTGAGGTTGCCCTTGCCGCCGGTGACCCGAAGGAGGCGCTCTCGCTGCTGGACATCATAGCTGGTGATGGGCTTGCCGTTGACGATCGCCTTGATGGTGGTCTGGGCCGAGGCGGGCGCCACAACGAAAAGGGCAAGAACCAAGCAACATACGATGCGAAACATGGCGTTACTCTGCGCTAAAGGGGACAATGCGAGGTAGCGCCAATCGCCATTAGTTATCAAGTCCGGTGGTGATCGTGCCGTCGCCGATGGTCCTCAGTCCGATCCGGAAGAACAGCGTTCTGTCGACCGGTTCATCCGGCGCGCCGCTGTAATCTTCTGAATATGCCAGAGAAACCGACATGCTGTCGTCGTCGTAGGCGATGCCGACGCCTTCGCGGATCACGTCCTTGTCTTCAAGGTCGTAGCGCATCTGGCCGAAAAGTCGCACCCGGTCGAACAGTCGCAGCGAGGCCGCACCGTGGATTTCGGAGCGGTCGTCCACCAGGCCGAGGTCCGGCTGCGCGGCGAGGAAGGCGTAGACGAGGCGGGTCGACAGCGGTCCGGTCCGGGCGGAGGCCGACACCTCGGCGCGCTCCAGGCTCAGCGAGGACTCGTCGAACCGGCCCTTGGCCGAGACGGCGAGGCCGCCGTTGGTGTCGAGCGTCAGGGCGGCGACGATGTCGGACCGGTCGGTCGACAGGCCGGAGTTGCCGGTGGAATCGAGGATGTCCGGGTCGGCGTAGGAGTTGCGGCCGGCGAGCTGGTAGGTCTGGCCGACCATCGCCGTCAGGAAGCCGCCGGTGTAGGTCTGCACCGTGTAGCGCACGCCGAGCGTGCCGCGGATGCCGCCTTCCGCGCGGTCGTAGCCGGAGAAGCGCGTCGGGCCGAACAGGTTGGTGTCCTCGAACACCACGCTCTGCGCGTCCTCGTTCGGCAGGCGGCCGATGTAGCCTTCGTCCGGCCGCACGATCAGCTCGGCGATCGGCTCGATGGTCTGCGTGCCCCAGCTCGACGAGATCAGCCACGGCCAGCGATAGTTGACGCCCACCCACGGCATGGCGCGCAGGTACGCGTCGTCGTTCAGCTCCGTGACGTTCGGGTCGCGGTTGTTGAGGACGTAGAAGTCGCCGCGCGCCCCGGCGAAGGGCGTGATCACCTGGCCGAGCGGGGCGATCATCTGCTTGCGCCACGTCACCTCGGCGCTGGCGCGCGAGAAGGTGCCCTCGACACCGCGGAAGCGCGGCGTCAGCGTGCCGTCGACGATGGCGCCGAACGCGTCGGTCTCCTGCCGCGACAGGGACGTGACGTTGAACTTGTAGGCGAGTTCGCCGGACAGCACCGCGCCGTCGTAGACGCCCTCGTAGTCGATCGTCGGATGGACGTAGGCCTGCTTGCCCTGCAGCTTGGAGCCGACGGGGCTGAACGGGGCAGGGGGGTCGAGGAGCTCGCTGGAATCGTAGTCGTCCTGCAGGATGCGGAACGCCCACAGCCGCGCCTCGAAGTGGTTCCGGACGCCGAGGCCGTCGAGGTAGAGCGTCGACGGAGCCGTCAGCTGGTCACCGGTGCCCTGCTTGTAGTCCGACAGGTAGAGCCGGTCCGTGGTGAGCGTCGATTCCCAGCCCCAGCTCCAGTACTTGTTGATGTCGAAGTCGCCTTCGGTCGAGATCGAGCCGCGCCACCGGCGGTTACCGCTCGACTCTTCGAATGCGCCGGGGTCGAGCTGGTAGATGCCCGTGCCGCGCACCATGAACTCGCCGCTGGCGAGACGCTGGCGGTACTCGATGTCGCCGAAGAGGCCCTGGGAGGACAGCGGCGTCGCCGCCACGGTCACGTCCGCCGACGGGCCCAGCGTCTGGTAATAGGGGACGCGCGCGCCGACGCCGAGGAGGTTGGAGGCGATGAACGTCGGCACCAGGAAGCCGGACTGACGCCGCACCGTCGGGTCGGGGATCTTGAAGGTCGGCAGGACGGCGACGGTCTGCCCGAAGAGGTCGAACTGCGCCTCCTCGAACTTCAGCGTCCGGTCCACCTCGTCGTAGACGATGCGGCGGGCCTGGATCTGCCAGTTCGGCGCCTTGTCCGGGCGGCGGCGGCAGGTGTAGCAGGCGGTATAGCCGGCCTCGTTGAAGACCGTGACCGTGCCCTTGCGCTCGGCGTGGTTGGCGGCGATGCGCGTGCGGTAGACCGTGTCGACGCGCAGGCCGTCGAGGAAGCCTTCCTTGAAGTCGTCGGAGAGCTGCACCGACTCGGCGAAGACGATGTTGCCGTCCGGCTCCTCCAGGCGCGCGCCGCCGGTCGCGTAGAAGCGGTCGGTCGCCTTCTCGTAGACGACGCGGTTGGCGAAGAGCTGGTAGCCGCCGTACGAGATGAACACCTGGCCCTGGGCCACGGCGTTGCCGCTGTTGGTGTCGTAGACGAGCTCGTCCGCCTCCAGCATCAGGGGCTCGTCCTGCGCGATGTTGGCGTACTGCTCGATCTGCGCCGAGGCGGGGCCGGCAGACACCGACGTCAGGAGGGCGAGCCCGAGGGCTGCGGCTAGACGGGGACGGCGCATCTACCCATCCTCGCTGTAGAGAAGCGCCGTCGCGCCGAAGAGGGTCGCCGCGAGGCCCGGCAGCCAGGCGGCCAGCACGGGCGCCACCGCACCCGCCTCGCCGAGGTCCGACGCGACCGCGGACGCAATGTAGAGCGAGAACCCGGCGACGACGCCGCCGGTGATCGCCCGCGTCACGCCGCCGAGGCGCACCATGCGCAGCGACACCGACGCGGCGATGAGCACCATCGCCGCGAGCAGCAGCGGACGGGCGAGCAGCACCTGAAACTGCAGCGCGAAGCGATGGGCGGGAAGGCCGGCGCGCTCGGCGAGCTGGACCGCGGCCGGAAGGTTCCAGAACGAGATCGCGTCGGGGCGCGCCACGGCCTCGTGGACCTCGACCGGTGTGAGCGCGGTCGCGAGCTCGGCGGTCGGCTCGATCGTGCGGTTGCCGTCGGCGTTGTAGCTCGAGACGTTCTCGAGGTGCCACTTGCCGTCGCCCAGCGTCGCACTGTCGGCCTCGAGGCGGCCGATGAACTGCTCGGCATCGTCGAAGCGGTGGATCTCGACGCGGTAGAGGGTCAGCCCGTCGGACGAGGCCGCCACGGCGTGCATGATCGACGGGCCGTCTGCGCCGTCCTGGCGGAACCAGATCGACTCGCCGCCCGTCAGCGTCAGCGCCTCCTTGCCGAGGACCTGCGCGACGAGCTCGTCCGACCGCTCGCGCCCTGCGGCGGAGACGGGGTTGTAGAGCGTCGTGGTGGCGATGCCGATGCCGATCACGACGACCACCGCCGGGGCGAGGAACTGCCAGGCCGAGATGCCGGCGCTGCGCATCACCGCGAGCTCGAGGCGCCGGTTGAGTGCGAGGAAGGCGGCGATGGAGCCGAAAAGAACCGCGAACGGCAGGAACTCTTCGGTGAGGGAGGGCGTTTTGTAGAAGGACGCCAGCACGGCGGTCGAGGCACTGAAGGTATCGCGGTCGACGGTGCGGCGGATGAGCTCCACCGCATCGGCGAGGAAGATGATCGCTGTGCCGAGCACGAAAAATCCGAAGATCCAGCGCAGGAACGTCGTGCCGACATAGATCGAGAGCACCCGGCCGGTGCCCAGGCCGCTCATGTCGTGGTCCCTTCGCGGGGCTTGGCGATGCGCGAGGCGAAGGCCACCGCCGAATGCGCCCACTCCTCATGGAACGTGACGTGCCGGTCGGTGGCGATGAGGGCGAAGGCGCCCGCGCCGACGGCGGCGAGGAGCACGTACGAGAGGTAGGCGAATTCCGGCTGCTGCTCGGCGGCCAGCAGCGTCCCGTAGACGCCGGCCCGGACGGCGGCGACACAGATCCCCGCGGCGATGATCCCGGCCATGCGGCTCTGCCGATGCATGCGCGGGTCGCCGACGAACAGGAACACCACCAGCGCATACACGAACGGCGCCAGCGGCTGCGAGAGGCGGTCGTGGATCTCGATCTGGAACTGCTCCTCGCGTTGGGCGCGATAGGTGTCGTCCGGATCGAGTGGCTGCAACAGTTCGAACAACGTCCGCTCCGACGGACGGAAGGTGGTCGACACCGGACCCGAGTTCAATGCCGAAAGATCAAACGCATAGGCGTCGAACGCGACGACCGTCAGCTCGTTGGCCGGACGTTCCATCCGCTGCACGCTGCCGTTGGTCATGACGAGGAGCGTGTTGCCGTCGGACTCGACGACGCGCCCGGTCTCGGCGAGGTAGGTGGTGTCGAAGTCCTGCGACCGGCGGTCGTCGAGCACGAGACCGCGCAGCGTGCCGTCCGCCGTCCGGTCGCGGATGTGGACGGTGAGGCCGTCCTCGATCTCGATGAAGCGGCCGGGCTGGACGATGGAGCTGACGACGTCGGCGCGGATCTGCGTGATCATCACGCGCGCCTTGGCGAGGCCGAGCGGCCCGAAATAGAAGGCGCCGACGGTGACGACCACCGCGCACACCGCCGCCGACACCAGCGCCGGCTGGAGGAGGCGCATGCGTCCCGCGCCCGCGCTACCGATGACCACCAGCTCGGAATCGCGGTTCATCGTGTCGTAGACGACGACCATCGCGATGACGAAGGCGATCGGCGCGAGGAGGGTGACGAGGTACGGGACGGCGAGCGCGGTCAGCTCGAAAAAGGCCAGGAAAGCCTGACCCTTGGCCGTCACCAAGTCGAGCCTCTGCAAAGCTTGCGTCGACCAGATGATCCCAGTCAGCACCAGAAGTCCCGCCGGAAACAGGGTCAGAATGCGCTTTGCCGTATACCGACTGATGAGCGGCATGCACCATCCAAACTCGTGATTCGACAAACGGGTCGACGATACGGCCCATCGACAATGGGCCTACACTAAGGGTCCACAGGGTTGAAGATTCCCTTTTCCTATTCGCGCAAACAAGCTGACATCGTGTCCTTGAGGCCTCACTTTCGCGAGTGTTGTGTCAGAGCCACAAACTAGAGTACCTCGCCGGGGACTGCTGAAAGGACCGCGATCGTGAGTTTGCCGACAATCCAGTTTCGCCCCGTCGAATTGCCGCCTTCGGGGACTCTCGTCGTGTTCGCAGGTGACGGTATGGCGCTTGGCGAGGCTGCCCAGCGTGCCGATGCGGCGAGCGACGGCTTCATCAGCTCCGCGGCCGAGGCCCAGGGCTACAAGGGGAAGCGCTTCTCGACGCTCCTCGCACCGCTCCCGCGCGGCCTCAGCGTCCGCTCGCTGCTCATCGTCGGTCTCGGCGACGTCGCCAAGATGAACGAAGCCGACTGGGCCAAGCTCGGCGGTGTCGTCGCCGGCGCGCTCCCCTCGGGGCCCGACACCGACGTCACCGTCTTCGCTGAAGCCCCGGATGCGCCGTTGAGCGCCGAGCAGACCGCCGACCTCGCGCTCGGCATCAAGCTGCGCTCCTACGCCTTCGACCGCTACAAGCAGAAGAACTCCGACGACCCGGAGCCGGCGCCGCGGGCGATCACCATCGCCGTGCCCTCGCCGGCGTCGGCCGAGGCGCGCTGGAAGGCGGTCGAGGCGATCGCCACCGGCACCATGGCCGCCCGCGACCTCGTCAACGAGCCGGCCAACGTGCTCGGCCCGGTCGAGTTCGCCGAGCGCGCCGCCAAGCTCGCCGAGCTCGGCGTCGAGATCAAGGTGATGGAGCCGGCCGAGCTCGAGAGCCTCGAGATGCGCATGCTCCTCGGCGTCGCGCAGGGCTCGGTCCGTCCGGCCCGCGTCGTCATCATGGAGTGGAAGGGCGGGGCGGCCGACGCCAGGCCCGTCGCCCTCGTCGGCAAGGGCGTCGTGTTCGACACCGGCGGCATCTCCATCAAGCCGGCCGGCGGCATGGAGGACATGAAGGGCGACATGGGCGGCGCCGCCGCCGTCGTCGGCACCATGACCGCCATCGCCAGCCGCAAGGCCAAGGCCAACGTCGTCGGCATCATCGGCCTCGTCGAGAACATGCCGGACGGCAACGCCCAGCGCCCGGGCGACATCGTCCGCTCCAAGTCGGGCCAGACGGTCGAGATCATCAACACCGACGCCGAGGGGCGCCTCGTCCTCGGCGACCTGCTGACCTACACGATCGAGCGCTGGCAGCCGGCCGTCACCATCGACCTGTGCACCCTGACCGGCGCCATCATCGTCGCCCTCGGCCACTACTATGCGGGCATGTACGCGACCGACGACGCCGTCGCCGCGAAGCTCTCGGCCGCCGGCGCGGCCACCGGCGACCAGGTCTGGCGCATGCCGCTCGCCAAGGAGTACGACGGCCTGATCGACTCCAAGGTGGCCGACATGAAGAACACCGGCGGCCGCAGCGCCGGGTCGATCACCGCCGCGCAGTTCCTCAAGCGCTTCGTCGGCGACGCCAACTGGGCGCACATCGACCTCGCCGGCACCGCGATGGGCGGGCCGACCAACGAGATCAGCCGCACCTTCGGCACCGGCTGGGGCGTGCGTCTCCTCGAGCGCTTCATCGCCGACAACTACGAAGGCTGAGCCCGGATGCAGCTCTACTCGGTCGTCAACTCGCCGTTCGGCCGGACGGTCACCATCGTCGCCGACGAGCTCGGCCTCACCGAGGACATCGAGGTGGTGCCCACCTCGGTGAAGCCGACGGCACCCAACGTCGAGTTCCAGGCGGTCAACCCGCTGCGCAAGATCCCGGCGCTGAAGACCGAGGACGGGCTCGTCATCGTCGATTCGCCGGTCATCGTGGAGTACCTGTGCGCCCGCGTCGGGGACACCCGCATGCTCGGCCGCGGCAAGCCGGACGAGTGGCTCATCCGCACCCAGTACGCCATGGCGCGCGGCGCGGCCGAGGCGGCCGTCGCGGCCCGCTACGAGACCTTCGCCCGCCCGCAGGAGAAACAGTGGGACGCCTGGCTGGCCGACCTCCTCGACAAGGTCGGCGCGACGCTCTCCATCTTCGAGGCGGCCCCGCCGGCCGGCGGCGGCAGCCTCACGGTCGCCGACATCTCCCTCGCGGTGCTGCTCGGCTACCTCGACTTCCGCTTCGACGACCTCAACTGGCGCGCCAGCTATCCCGCGCTCGCCGAGTGGTTGAAGCCGATCGAGGCCCGCCCGTCCTTCACCGCCACCAAGCCGTCCTGACGGGGCGGTGGCGGAGGTCCTCTTCTACCACCTGGAGCGTCAGCGGCTCGAAGACGTGCTGCCGACGCTCCTCGAACGCACGCTCGCGCGCGGCTGGCGCGCGGTCGTGGAGGTCCCGGACCGCATCCGGTGCGACGACCTCGACCGCTACCTCTGGACCTACCGCGACGACTCGTTCCTGCCGCACGGCACCCTCGACGCCAACGCGGCGGAGCACCCGATCGTGCTCACGACCGGATCCCAGAACCCGAACGGCGCCAACGTCCGCTTCCTGACCGACCGCGCCGTGCCGACGGAGGTGGAGCGCTACGACCGCGTCGTGCTGCTCTTCTCCGCCGACGACCCGGACGCCGTCACCGAGGCGCGCCGCCACTGGCCGCCGCTGAAGGCCGCCGGCCACGACGTCACCTACTGGCGCCAGTCCCCGTCCGGCGCCTGGGAGAAGAAGGGCTGAGCCTTGCCCCGCCGGGACCGCCGCAGGGCTCCGGCTTCACCCGAGAACAGGGGCGTGCCGCCTGTCCTCCGGACCCAGCCATCGCTGATTGAAGCCCTGACCCGGAGCGGGAGCGGCTGCAAGGCACACTGCGTTCTTCGGCCTTGCAGCCGCTCCCGCTCCGGGTCTTTCCGGGCTTCAGCGATGGCTGGCTCCGGAGAACAGGCTGGGGCCGTGCCCGTGGCGGCGCCTGCGGAGGGGCCGTGCCGGGGGAGGGTGGGACGGGAGCGATGGGCGACGCGATGGCGTGACCCGTCGTCCCCGCCGTGGCGTCGACGTGGGCGCGCCCGCCGTGCCCAGGCCGCGCTCAGTGGCGGCGTCTCGGGCGCTCCATCAGCTCCATCAGGGCGTTCGTCGTCTGCGCGAAATAGTCGTCCCAGGTGCGGGGGGGCTCGATCAGCCGGCGCTGCTGGGCGACCAGGCCGTCGTCCTCGGCGAAGGCGCGGATCGTCTCCTTCCACGCCGGGCCGTCGAGCGGGGAGAGGTAGGTCGCGGCGGGGCCGCCGACCTCCCTGTGGGCCGCGATGTCCGACGCGATCACCGGGACGCCCATCGAGTGGGCCTCGATGATCGGCAGGCCGAAGCCTTCGGTGAACGAGGGCGTCAGCAACGCCCGCGCGTTCGGGATGTGCGCGGCCACCTCCTCGTCGCCGAGCGGACCCGTCACGACCACGTTCGGGGTGAGGGCCGCGGCGCGGTCGATCAGCTCCAGCGCGGTCTGGTCGTTGCCGCGGCGGCCGATGACGATGAGCTGCGGCGGATTGGGCTCGGACGCGAACTCGCGCCAGATGTGGAGGAGCAGCGGCAGGTTCTTCCGCCGGTCGATGGACGACAGGTGGACGAAGGTCGGCCGGTCGTATTCGACGGGCCTCGCCGACGGGTCGAGGCCCGGGCCGGAGTGCAGCACCGACGAGGTGAAGTCGCCGCGCCGGGCATGGGCGATCAGGTCGGCGCGCGCCGCCTCCGACACGGTGAAGACGTGGTCGGCCATCGTCTCCAGCGTTTCCAGGCGCCTGTAGTGCAACCTGGTGGCGCGCTCGGAGTCGTACTCGGGGTGGGTGATCGGGATGAGGTCGTGCAGCAGCACCGCGAAATGACCCGGCAGGCCGGCGAAGCGCTCGGCGACGTCGAGCCCGTCGTGCCCGACGTTGAGCGTGACGTTCGCCCGTCCGCCCGCGTCGAGCGGCTTCGCGCCGCGTTGGACCGCGAGGCGCTGCAGGGTACGCTCCGCGGCGATGACCTGCCCCTTCACGCCCCACCCGTCGGCGAGGAACTGCCGCGGCGTCCCGTCGGCCCACCGCGTCACGAGCGTGTCGTGAACCTTGTCGTAGGCGGACGGGCGCAGCTCGAGGAGGCGCTTGCCGATGCGCGTGACGGGACGGGCCTCGAACGCGGTCTGGCGAAGCATCCAGTCCGCGTATCGCATCTCGATCCGGTCGATGCCGGATGGGCCGCCGAAGAACTCGTACCGTCGCAGAAGGCGGGAGACGTCGAGGAAGAGGATCGGTCGCATGGATGGGCAGTGCAGTGGGGCCCCCCGGGCGTCAAGATGGGAAACGCGTGAAATGATGCGGCGGGTGGCCATGGCAGCCTTGCTCGTCGCGATGGCCTGCCCACTGGCAGCCCGGGACGCGTCGGCCCAGGACGCATCAGACCGGGACGCGTCGGCGCCCGAGCTGCAGGAGGAGCCGAACCTCGCCGTCGGCCGGCTGAACTATGCCGGCTACCGCGACAAGCGCCAGTGCACGATGTTCGCCATCGGCCCCCGCACCGTCCTCACCGCCGCGCACTGCCTGCGCCGGCTGAAGCCGTCCCAGCTCCACCTCCTGTTCGGCTATTCACAGATGAAGTGGGCCGCGCACCTGACGCCGAAGGCCGCGACGCCGCTGGGCGGCGACGTCGCCGTCCTCTGCCTGTCCGAGCCGGCGCCCGCGGCGCTGCCGTTCGACGTGACGACCGAGATCGCCGAGGGCGAGACGCTCTACGCCATCGGCTACGGCCGCCCGGTGCGCCACATGCAGAGCCGCACCGCCTGTCCCGTCGTCGGCCCGGTCAACCGCCGGGACTGGACCATGGCGGGGGGAGGCGGCGCCCTGACGCTGCGCTGCACGCAGGCGCCGGGCGCCTCCGGCGGTCCGGTCGTCACCGCGGACGGCACCGTCGTCGGGGTGGTGAGCGCCACCAGCGCGACCGACCTTTACGTGGCGCTCATCCCCCGCGAGGCCGTTTCGATGTGCGAGGGCGGGCTCGGCGAGGCGCCCCGCCGGGCGCCGGAACGGCGCGCCGCACTGCACCGGGGGCTTTCGCCGCACGACCCCTGATGCTAGGCGAGCCGGACTGACCTCAAGCGGCCGACCGATGCCCGAACTTTTCGTCGAACTTCTCTCGGAGGAGATTCCGGCGCGCATGCAAAGGCGTGCGGCGGAAGATCTCCAGCGCCTCGTCACCAACAGCCTGGTGGATGCCGGGCTGACCTACGAGGGCGCCTACGCCTCAGCCACCCCGCGGCGCCTCGTGCTCGGCGTGACGGGTCTGCCCGCCCAGTCCGCCGACCGTCGCGAGGAGCGCAAGGGTCCGCGCGTCGGTGCGCCGGAGAAGGCGGTCGCCGGCTTCCTGCGCGCCGCGGGCCTCGCATCCATCGACGAGGCGACCATCGAGAGCGATCCGAAGAAGGGCGACTTCTACGTCGCGCGGACCGTCGTCCCCGGCCGCCCCGCCATCGAGATCGCCGCCGAGGCGATCGTCGACGCCATCCGCCGGTTCCCCTGGCCCGTCACCATGCGCTGGGGCGAGGCGTCCACCGACCCCGCGGCGCTGCGCTGGGTTCGGCCGCTGACGTCGATCGTCGCGACCTTCGGGCCGGAGAACGAGGACCCCGACATCGTCCCCGTCGAGCTGCCGGGCGTGCCGGTCGGCGACACCACCGTCGGCCACCGCTTCCATGCGCCGGAGCCGATCAGGGTGCGCCGCCTCGAGGACTACAAGTCGAGCCTCGAGAAGGCCTATGTCGTCGTCGACCACGAGCGCCGGCGCGACCAGATCCTGCACGACGCGCGGGACGCGGTGTTCGCCCTCGGCCTCCAGCTGGTCGAGGACGATGCCCTGCTGACCGAGGTCGCCGGGCTCGTGGAGTGGCCCGTCGTCCTCGTCGGCCGCTTCGACGAGGCGACGCTGGCGCTGCCGGACGAGGTGATCCGCCTCACGATCCGCGAGAACCAGAAGTGCTTCGTGACGCGCGACCCCGCCACCGGGAACCTCGCCAACGCGTTCATCCTGACCGCCAACCTCGTCGCGGACGACGGCGGCACGGCGATCATCGCCGGTAACGAGCGCGTGGTCCGGGCCCGCCTCGCCGACGCGCGCTTCTTCTGGGACGAGGACATGAAGCAGCGCCTCGCGGTTCACGCCGAGAAGCTGAAGGGCGTCACCTTCCACGAGAAGCTCGGCACCCAGGCCGACCGCGTCGCGCGTATCACGGCGCTCGCCGAGGCGATTGCGCCGGCCCTCGGCGTCGACCCCGCGCTGGCGGCCGAGGCGGCGGCGATCATCAAGGCCGACCTCGTCACCGGCATGGTCGGCGAGTTCCCCGAGCTGCAGGGCTACATGGGCCGCCGCTACGCCGAGGCGCACGGCGCGCCGGGGGACGTCGCGCTCGCCATCGAGGAGCACTACCAGCCGCAGGGGCCGAACGACGCGGTTCCGACCGCGCGGCTGTCGGTGGTGCTGGCGCTCGCCGACAAGGTCGACCAGCTCGTCTCGCTCTGGGCCGCCGGCGAGAAGCCGACCGGCTCGGGCGACGCCTTCGGCCTGCGCCGCGCCGCGCTCGGCATCATCCGCCTGATCCTGGAGAACGGCCTGCGCCTCCCGCTCGACGACGGCGAGATGGGCGGGCTCCTCATGACCGCCTGGGGCCTCTGGAAGGAGACCCCGCTCGACACCGAGTGGAAGGCGATCGGCGCGAAGGACTACGAGCGGATCGACGAGGGCGGCTACGGCGCCCTGCGCGGCCCGGTGGCCGAACTGTCCGACTTCGTCGTCGAGCGCCTCGTCGTGCAGCAGCGCGACGCGGGCGTCGCCGCCGATACGGTGCGCGCCGTCCGCCCGATGGTGACGACCGTCGACCTCGTCGACCTCGTCAACCGCATCGCCGCGCTGACCGACTTCCTCGCCACCGACGACGGCGCCAACCTGATGGCCGGCTACCGCCGTGCCACCAACATCCTGCGCGCCGAGGAGAAGAAGGACGGCGGCCCCGTCACCGGCGAGCCGGCCCGCGACGCCCTCGTCGAGCCCCAGGAGATCGCGCTGTTCGACGCGGTCGCGGCCGCTCGCAAGGCCGTCGCCGGGGCGGTGGCGGATGAGGACTATGCCGGCGCCATGTCGGCGCTGGCGGCCCTCCGCGCGCCGGTCGACGCGTTCTTCGAGGCGGTCCTCGTCAACGCCGACGACGCCGCGCTCCGGACCAACCGCCTGCGCCTCCTCGCGGCCCTTCGCGACACCACGCGGGAGGTGGCGGACTTTTCCGCGATCTCCGGCTAACATCACCGCCAACTGAGACAGAGACGAGACGACATGGCCATCAAGGCGAGCGCCACGGTGCAGATCGACGAGCCCCACGTGCGCGTCACCCGGTGGACGTTCGAGCCTGGCACATCCACCGGACCGCACGTCCACGAGTACGATTACGTCGTCGTCCCGGTCATCCCCGGGACGCTGACGATGGTGGATGCGAACGGCGATCACATCGCCGAGATGAAGCTCGGTGAGAGCTATTCCCGCCCCAAAGGCGTCTCGCACGACGTGGTCAACCGCTCCGATGCCGTCGTGTCGTTCGTCGAAATTGAGATGAAGTGACTATGGCCGACTCCTACGACGTCCTCATCATCGGCTCCGGCCCCGGCGGTTACGTCACCGCCATCCGCTCCGCGCAGCTCGGCCTCAAGACGGCGGTCGTGGAGAAGAAGCACCTCGGCGGCATCTGCCTCAACTGGGGCTGCATCCCGACCAAGGCCCTGCTGCGGTCGGCCGAGGTGTACGACCACTTCAAGCACGCCAAGGACTTCGGCCTGTCGGCCAAGGAGTTCTCCTTCGACATGTCGAAGGTGGTGGAGCGCTCGCGCGGGGTGTCCAAGCAGCTCAACACCGGTGTCGGCTTCCTGCTGAAGAAGAACAAGGTCGACGTCATCTGGGGCACGGCCAAGATCACCGGTCCCGGCAAGGTCGACGTCGTGGCCGCCGACGACGCGCCGAAGGGCGCCAAGGGCGGCGGCACGTACGAGGCCAAGCACATCATCGTCGCGACCGGCGCCCGCCCGCGCGCCCTGCCGGGCCTGGAGCCGGACAAGGAGAACATCTGGACCTACTTCGAGGCGATGGTCCCGAAGGAGCTTCCCAAGCGGCTTCTGGTCGTCGGCTCCGGCGCCATCGGCATCGAGTTCGCCTCGTTCTTCAACTCGATGGGGTCCGAGGTCACCGTCGTCGAGGTGATGGACCAGATCCTGCCGGTCGAGGACGTCGAGATCGCCAAGCTCGCCCGCAAGCAGCTCGAGAAGCAGGGGCTGAAGATCATGACGTCGGCCAAGGTCGCCGGCATCGAGAAGGGCAAGACACTGAAGGCCAAGGTCGAGGTCGGCGGCAAGACCGAGACGATCGAGGTGGACAAGGTCATCTCCGCCGTCGGCGTCGTCGGTAACATCGAGGACCTCGGGCTCGAGGCGCTCGGCGTGAAGACCGATCGTGGCTGCGTCGTCATCGACGAGTACGGCCGCACCAACGTGAAGGGCATCTACGCCATCGGTGACGTCGCCGGCCCGCCCATGCTGGCGCACAAGGCGGAACACGAAGGCGTGATCTGCGTGGAGGCCATCGCGGGCAAAAAGCCGCATGTGATGGACAAGCTGAAGATCCCCGGCTGCACCTACTGCCACCCGCAGGTCGCCTCCGTCGGCCTGACCGAGGCGAAGGCCAAGGACGCGGGCTACGAGGTCCGTGTCGGCCGGTTCCCCTTCATCGGCAACGGCAAGGCGATCGCGCTCGGCGAGCCGGATGGCTTCGTGAAGACGGTGTTCGATGCCAAGACTGGTCAACTTTTAGGCGCGCACATGTGTGGTGCAGAAGTGACCGAGCTGATCCAAGGTTTCGTGGTCGCGATGAACCTCGAGACCACGGAACAAGAGCTGATCGACGCCGTGTTCCCGCATCCGACTCTCTCGGAGATGATGCACGAGAGCGTCCTCGATGCGTACGGCCGCGTGATCCACACTTGACGATTCCGGGCTGAACTACTCTCGGCAGCGGTGCGTTCAGGTCATATACACACCGGAAGGTTCATTCCGGCTGGACGTAAGCCGAGAGGAAGGCAGCATGCGACAAATGACGAGCTGGGCGGTGATCGCTGCGATGGCAGCGAGTCCCGTCCCGGCGGCAGCGGACATCGGCAGGCCGAGCGCCGCTGATCTCAACACGCTCACCGTGCAGGACTGGAACGGCACCGCCGTTCCGGGCGATTCCGGTGTGTTTGCCGGCGAGCCGATCGTGGTCGCGCAGCAGGACCAGAAGCAGGAAGAGCGCCGCGCCAAGGCTCGCGAGGAGCGGCAGAAGAAGAACCAGGCGCAGCAGAACGACCAGAAGAAGCAGCAGCGCCAGGCGGAAGCGAAGAAGCAGCGCCAGGCCGAGCAGCAGAAGCAGCAGCGCCAGGCCGACGCGCAGAAGCAGCGTCAGGCCGACGCCCAGAAGCAGCGCCAGGCCGACGCGCAGAAGCAGCGTCAGGCCGAGGCGCAGAAGCAGCGTCAGGCCGAGGCGCAGAAGCAGCGTCAGGCCGAGGCGCAGAAGCAGCGTCAGGCCGAGGCGCAGAAGCAGCGCCAGGCCGAGGCGCAGAAGCAGCGTCAGGCCGAGGCGCAGAAGCAGCGTCAGGCCGAGGCGCAGAAGCAGCGCCAGGCCGAGGCGCAGAAGCAGCGCCAGGCTGAGGCGCAGAAGCAGCGCCAGGCCGAGGCGCAGAAGCAGCGTCAGGCGGAGGCGCAGAAGCAGCGTCAGGCCGAGGCGCAGAGGCAGCGTCAGGCGGACACGCAGCAGCAGCGCCAGGCCGACAGGGCCCAGGAGCAGCGCCGCGAGGCCGCCCGCGAGCAGCGCCAGCAGGAAAGCAACCAGCAGCGCCGCGAGAACCGCGAGGCCAATCAGGCTCAGGAGCAGCGCCGCGAGGCCGCACGCGAGCAGCGCCAGCAGGAGAACAACCAGCAGCGCCGCGAGAACCGCGAGGCCAATCGGGAGCAGGAGCAGCGCCGCGAGAACGCCCGCGAGCAGCGCCAGCAGGAGAACAACCAGCAGCGCCGCGAGAACCGTCAGGCCAACGAGGCTCAGGAGCAGCGCCGCGCCGCCGCCCGTGAGAACCGCGCCAACGGTGGCGATCGCGAGTCCCTGCGTCAGCGCATGGAGCGCGACCGTCGCACCGAGCAGGCGAACCGCGATCAGGATCGCCGTCAGCGTCTCCGCGAGGAGCGCCGGCAGGAGATCGCCCGCGAGCAGCGTCAGGAAAACCGCGAGGAAGCCCGCCGCCGCGATCGCCGAGAGGAGCAGCGCGCCGCTGCCATCCGCGATCGCCGCGAGGAAATCCGCCGCGAGATCCGCCAGGATCGTCGTGACGAGCGTCGCGACTGGGTCCGCGAGGAGGAGCGCCGCCGCGACCGCTATCGCGACTGGGAGCGTGACTATCGTCGCAACAACAACTGGGAACGTGCGGCCTGGGCCGGTCTGGGCGTCTTCGCCGGTGCCGCCATCGTCGCCGCCACGACCCAGGGCCGCACCACCTACGTGGTCGATGGCCGCCCGCTGATCGTCGACGAGTACCCGGAGCGCTTCTACTGGCGCGCGGACAACTACAACGTCCGCGACCTCAACAACGGCTGGACCGAATCGGTCGTCATCCGTGAGGACGGCAGCCGCGTCGTGACGGTGATCGACAACTACGGTGTTCCGATCCGCCGCTACCGCGTCCTGCCGGGCGGCCAGTCGGTCACGCTGTTCAACAACATGCCGGTCTGGTGGGGCGACGACTCGAGCCTCGACGTGGACGTCGGCCCGGTGAACGTCGGCATCCCGTACGACCGGTACATCGTGGAGCCGTCGCGCGCCCCGGTGCAGGTGGTCTACGACACCGTGACCGCCGAACCGGTCCAGCAGCTCGACCGCGCCTACACGCTGAACCAGGTGCTCTACAACGAGGACCTGCGCGCGCTGATGCCGCGGATCGACGTGGACACGATCACGTTCCGCACCGGCTCGGCGGACATCGACGACAGCGAGATCGGCAGCCTCGAGACGCTTGGCGTTGCCATCGAGGAGGCGGTCAACGCGAACCCCTCCGAGGTCTTCCTGATCGAGGGCCACACGGACGCGGTCGGCTCGGCCGAATCGAACCTTACCCTGTCGGATGCCCGTGCCGAGAGCGTGGCGCAGATCCTGACCGAGTACTTCGAGATCCCGCCGGAGAACCTCGTCACGCAGGGCTTCGGCGAGCAGTTCCTGAAGGAGGACACTGCCGGCGACAGCCGCATCAACCGCCGCGTCACGGTCCGTCGCATTACGCCGCTGCTGGCGAACGACGACCAGATCGCGGGGCTGGAGGATCAGTCCTTCAACTGATCGGCCCGCCGATCCCATCCAAGGAGAACGCCGCCCCTCGGGGCGGCGTTTTTCGTTTCGGCGGCGGTCAGACGAGGCCGCCGTTGACCCGCAGCACCTGGCCGTTGACCCAGCGGCCGTCCGGGCCGGCGAGGAAGGCGACCGCGTCGGCGATCTCGTCCGGCGTGCCGATCCGCTCCATCGGCGCCTGCTTGGCGATGGCCGCGATCAGCTCCTCGCTCTTGCCGTCGAGGAAGAGGTCTGTGCCGGTGGGGCCGGGGGCGATGACGTTGACGGTGATCTCGCGGCCGCGCATCTCGTTCGCCATCACCTTCGAGAGCGCCTCGATGGCGCCCTTCGTCGCCGCGTAGACGCCGTAGGTCGGCTGGTACTTGCCGAGCACGCTGGTCGACAGGTTGACGATGCGCCCGCCCGGGCCCATCCGCCGCGCCGCCTCGCGCAGCGCGAAGAAGGGGCCCCGCACGTTGACCGCGAGGTGGCGGTCGAGCGCCGCGTCGTCCGTCTCGGCGATCGGCGAGAGGCGCATCACGCCGGCGTTGTTGACGAGGACGCCGACGGGGCCGAACGCCTTCTCCGTCTCGTCGAAGAGCCGCACGACGGCGGCGGGATCGGTCACGTCGGCCTGGATGGCGACCGCCTTGCCGCCGGCGGCGGTGATCGCGTCGACGACCTCGCCCGCGGCCTCCGCGTTGCCGGAGTAGTTGACCGCGACGGCGAACCCGTCGTGGCCGAGCCTCTTCGAGATGGCGGCCCCGATCCCGCGGGACCCACCGGTGACGATCGCGACCTTGGCAGTCTCGGTCATTGCAGTCTCCTGTGCGCTGGGCCGGATATGGGCCGGCTTCGAGTTTCCGAAAAGCGAATAGTGGCGAATGCACTATTCGTATATTCCGAACATATGGATCGCCTGGATGCCATGGCCGTGTTCGTCCGCGTCGTCGAGCGCCAGAGCTTCGCGCGCGCCGCGGAGGACCTCGGCCTGTCCCGCGCCACCGTGACGGAAGCGGTGAAGGGGCTGGAGCATCGCCTCGGCGTTCGCTGCCTCGACCGGACCACACGCGTCGTCCGCCCGACGCCGGAGGGCGAAGCCTACTACCGCCGCTGCATCGCGATCCTCGGCGACGTCGAGGAGGCGGAGACCGAGATCGCCTCCCGCGACCTCGAAGGCTTCATCCGTTTCCACGCCCACGGCGACATGCTGCGCGCGGCGATCCTGCCGCGACTGCCGGAATTCCTGAGGCGCCACCCCGGCATCCGCCTCCACATCGGCGAGGGGGACCGGATGGTCGATCTGGTGCGCGAGGGGATCGACTGCGTGGTGCGCGCCGGCGACCTCACCGCCTCGTCGCTGGTGGGTCGGCGGGTGGGCGTGCTGGCGGAGGGGACCTTCGCGAGTCCCGGCTATCTGGCCGGGCGCAGGACGCCGGCGCACCCGGACGATCTCGACGGGTTCGAGATGGTGAGCTTCGTCTCGTCGCTGACGGGCGCGCCGATGCCGCTGGAGTTCGTGAAGGGGGAGGAGCGGCGGGAGATGCTGCTGCCGCAGCGCGTCAGCGTCGACGGCGCGGCGACGCTCGTGGAGGCGGTGCGGCTCGGCTGGGGTATCGGCCAGATGCCGCGCTACCGTCTCGTGCCGCTGCTGCGCAGCGGGGCGCTGGTGGAGATCCTCGCCGACTGGGCGCCGACGCCGACGCCGGTGACGGTGCTCTATCCGGAGGGCCGGCGGCGGGCGCCGCGCGTGGCGGCGTTCGTCGACTTCCTCATCGCCATCCTGACCGAGGCGCTGGCCGGGGACGGTCCGGTGCCGCCCGGCGCGGGCCGGAGCGCCGCGCCGGAGGGGCCGGGGCGATAACGGGCGGCGAGCGGTGTGCCCGCCGCCCGCACCCCCAGCGTGCCCTTACTCGCCGCGGACGATGTGCTCGATCGCGAGAGCGGCGGAGAGGAGGCGGTCGTCGTCGTTGCTCTTGGCGTTCAGGAGGAAGCTGACGGGCAGCGACGACGTGCTCGCCATCGGCATCGCGACGCCGGGCATGTTGAGGAAGTTGCCGGTCATCGTGTTGCGCAGCGTCTTGAGGTTGACGCGGTTGAACACCTCCCAGTCCGCGTCGAGCGGCGCGATCTCCGGGGCGACGTGCGGGACCGTCGGACCGACGATGAAGGCGTCCTCCATCTCCTGGCCGAGCTGGCGCGAGAGGGTCACGCGGGCGGTCTGGTTGGCGAGGAGGTCCTGTGCGGTCATGGTCTTGCCGCGCAGGATGCGCGATACGACACGGCCGTCCATCTCCTCCACGTCGGCGCCCTCGACGCTCTCGCGGTGGTAGGCGTAGGCCTCGGCGGCGGTGATGGTGCCGTGTTCGGCGCCGATGCGCGCGGCTTCCGCGACCTGCGGGATGTTGCGCGTCTCGACCGTGACGCCGGCCTGCTCGAGCCGCTTGATCGCCTTCTCGAAGGCGTCGGTGACGACCTCCTCACAGTCGTCGAGCCACAGCGTCTCGCACACGATGAGGCGCATCCCGGCGACGTTGCCCCGGCGGATGGTGGGCGCGACGCCGCGCAGCGCGGCGTCGAGGTGGACGCAGTCCTCGACCGTCCTGGCGATGGGGCCGACGGTGTCGAGGGTCACCGACAGCGGGACCACCTTCTCCTTGGTGATGCGCCCTTCGGAGGACTTGTAGCCGACGAGGCCGTTTACCGCGGCGGGGATGCGCACCGAGCCGCCGGTGTCCGAGCCGATGGCGGTGGTGGCGAGGCCGGACGCGACCGCGACCGCCGAGCCCGAGGACGAGCCGCCGGGAATGCGGGGCGTGTCCTTGTCGTGCGGATTGGCGGGCGTGCCGTAGTGCGGGTTGAGGCCGAGGCCGGAGAAGGCGAACTCGGTGAGGTTCGTCTTGCCGAGCGCGACCATGCCCGCGGAGGCGAGGAAGGCGACGACGGGGCTGTCCTCCTCGGCCGGGGTGGCGTTGCGAAGGAGGTTCGAGCCGGCGGTGGTCACCTCGCCCGCCATGTCGAAGAGGTCCTTCCAGGCGACGGGCACGCCGTCGAGCGAGGAGGCGGGCCGGCCGGCATCGTACCGGGCCTTGGCGGAGCGCGCCTCGCGCAGGGCGCGTTCGGCGGCCGTCGAGATGAAGACGGCATTGTCGTCATCGGCGATGCGCTCGAGGAGGACTTCCGTCACGGCGACGGGGTCGGCGTCACCGGTGAGGTAGGCACGGGCGAGGGGCACCGCGGCGAGGTCGGCGGCGCGTTCGGGGGCGAGATCAGTCATTCGTCACCTGGCATGGTCGCGAGCGAAGTACCCCCCGCGGGCCCCGAGTTCAATGTCGCAGCGTGCGGCGGGGTGGCCGGGGCGCGTCGGGCGGGGGGATCGGCTGCGGCTGGAGGGCGTCCGTCCGATGCGGATCGGCCGGACGCACTCCGGGTCTGGGAGGTCGGTTTCGGGTCGTCCGCCGTCGCCGGCGGACCGGAGGGCGCGCTAGAGGGTCTGGTCGAGCTTCAGCAGCGTGTCGAGGATCACCTGGGTCCCGGCGGCACAGTCTGACTGGGTCGCGCTCTCCTCCTCGTTGTGGCTGATGCCTTCCCAGCAGGGGATGAAGATCATCCCGGTGGGGCAGGTGTCGGCGACGTAGTAGGCGTCGTGGCCCGCGCCGGAGATCATCGGCCTGTTGGAGTAGCCGTGCTTCTCGGCGGCGCCCCGCACGGCGTCGACGATGCGCTTGTCGAACGCGACCGGGTCCTTGCGCCACTTGCGGGTGAGGACGATCTCGACCGGGCTGCGGCGGGCGTTGATCTCGGCGATCCTGGCGTCGAGGGCCTCGGCCATGGCGGTGAGGGTGCCGCCGTCCGGGTGGCGCAGCTCTCCGAGGAAGGTGGCAAGGCCAGGGATGGTGTTGCGCGAGCCGGGCAGCACGGCGACCTCGCCCATGGTGCCGACCGCGGCGGGGGCATTCTCGAGCGCGATGGCCTCGACCGCGAGGGCCGCCTCGGCGAGAGCCATCATCGCGTCGCGGCGGTGGGTCATGGGGGTGGTGCCGGCGTGACTGTCACGGCCCGTCACGGTCCCGTCGAACCAGTAGATGCCCTGGCCGCCCTCGACGACGCCGATGGTCTTGCCCTCGGCCTCCAGGATCGGCCCCTGCTCGATGTGGAGCTCGACGAAGGCGGCGAAGCGGCGCGCGCCCACCGTCTCGGCGCCGGCATAGCCGATGCGCTTCAGCTCGTCGCCGAACCTGATGCCGTCGCGGTCGGGCCGGGCCATCATGTCGTCGTAGCCGATCTCGCCGGAATAGACGCCGGAGCCGGACATCGCGGGGGCGTAGCGGGCGCCTTCCTCGTTGGTCCAGTTGATGAGCGTGATGGGGCGACTGGTCTCGTAGCCCGCGTCGTTGAGGGTGCGGATGGCTTCGAGGCCCCCCAGCACGCCGAGGATGCCGTCGAACTTGCCGCCGGCGGGCTGCGTGTCGAGGTGCGAGCCGACGGCGATCGGCAGCGCGTCGGGGTTGGCGCCGGGGCGGGTGGCGAACATGTTGCCCATCTGGTCCACGGCGACGGTGAGGCCGGCCGCTTCGCACGCGCTGGTGAACCACTCGCGAACCAGCTTGTCCTCGTCGGAGAGGGTGAGGCGCTTCACGCCGCCCTTGGGGGTGGCGCCGAAGCGGGCGGTGTCCATCAAGGTGTCCCAGAGTCGCTCTGGATTGATGGTGAGGTTCGTCGACATTCGCTCTCCGAGTCGGCGCCCGTCCCGGCCCCGTGGTGCGGGGCGATGGAACGGGACCGCCGTTGGTTCGTTCGGGGTCATCCTACACAAAAGAGGCACTTTATGTGCCTGTTGCTTGGTTGACCTTCATGCCCCCCTTCAAACCGATGCATCGTCGGATCGCGACGGCGGTCCTGTCGCGACTGAACCGCATGTCGACGGCGCGGCTCCTGCTCGTCGGCTATTCGAGCTACATGGCCCTCGGCTTCGTGCTCCTGTCGCTGCCGTTCCTGCAGAACGCGCCGGTGGCGCCGCTCGACAACCTGTTCATCGCGACCTCCGCGGTCTCGACCACCGGCCTCGTCACGGTGGACCCGGGCTCGAGCTACAATCTCGCCGGGGAGATCGTCATCCTGGCGCTCTTCCAGGTGGGCGGCCTCGGGTACATGACCTTCTCGTCCTACCTCGTCCTGGCGCTGCGGCAGAAGCTGAGCCGTGGGCGGCAGAGGACGGTGCGGGCGGCGTTCGACCTCCCGCCGGAGATCTCGGTGCCCGGCTTCCTGCGCGCGGTGGTCGTCTTCACCCTGACCGTCGAACTGCTGGGCGCCGCCGCGCTCTACTATCTCTTCGCCGGGGCGGGGGACGACAACGCCCTCTGGAGCGCGATCTTCCATGCCGTCTCCGCCTTCTGCACCGCCGGCTTCAGCCTCAATCCCAACGGGCTGGAGGCGTATGTCGGCAATGTCGGCGTCAATGTGGTGGTGTCGCTGCTGTCGCTGTCGGGCGCGATCGGCTTCATCGTGGTGTCGGACATGTGGCGCGCGCTGTCGGGTCAGGAGCGGCGGCTCGGCGAGACGAGCCGGACGATCCTGTTCTTCACGCTGGCAATCGTCTCGGTGGCGTTCCTCGTGATCCTCTTCACCGACGAGACGCTGGTGGCGCGGCCGTGGGACGAGCGGGCGCTGGCGGCCTTCTTCCAGGCGATGAGCGCCTCGACGACGGTCGGCTTCAACACGGTGCCGATCAACTCGCTCGGGATGGGGGCGATCGTCGTGCTGATGCTGCTGATGATCGTCGGCGCCTCGCCGTCGGGCACCGGCGGCGGCCTCAAGACGACGACGTTCGCAGTCCTTTGGGGCATCGTCTCGGCGGTGCTCAGGCGGCGGGACGAGGTGATCGTCCTGGGCCGCGAGGTGCCGCTGCGCACGGTGCGTTCGGCGGCGGCGGCGCTGGTGTTCTACTGCGGCCTGCTGCTGACGGGTCTGCTGGTCCTGGCGCACAGCGACGTGCACAAGGCGTTCGAGGCGCTGCTCTTCGAGGCGATCTCGGCGCTCGGCACGGTCGGCCTGTCGCTGGGGATCACCGGAGACCTGTCGGACGTCGGCAAGGTGGTGATCATCGTGCTGATGGCCGCGGGCCGCGTCGGGATCCTCACCTTCGGCCTCGCGCTGGCCCTTCCGGGAAGCCGTTCCACACGCTCGCGCACCGCCAGCCTCGCCGACGACAAGACTGTGATGCTCGACGGTCCGGAATAGCGCGGGGGCGGCGGTCCGTCGGCAGAGTGTGCCGCGAAACAAAATTACCCGAATTCAGCGACGTTGATATGTTGTTGGCGCCCCAATACTCAGTTATGTCTTGCTGTATCGCAATATTTTATAATTTTTGATGGAGGTTATATGGCGCTCCGCTCTAGCTTGGGTCTCGTTATTTTCTGTTGTCTGCTGGTCGCCTCGGCGGCCAGCGCGGCGTATGACCACGAAATATCGTCGACAGTTCAGACAACTGGCCCGGGTCCGTCGAGCGGGCTGACCCGCACCGTGCGCGATGGCGACGCGGGCGGCCCGTGGGGGCCGCGAGAATTCACCGAGAAGATATCGGATCCCGACGACGTGGGCGCTTCGACGCTCAACAAGAAGAAATGTCCGAAGGGCAAGAGCGTCTGCAGCTGGAAGAGCCGCACGCGTTGAACCGTCGCCGACCCCCTCCGGGCGTTCCGGACGGGGTCGTGGGTGGCGGGCCGCGCCCCGTCCGACGACATGAAAAAGGCGGCCGCCCGGTGGGGCGGCCGCCTTCGGTCCGGCCGGCGCGGCGGGCGCTGCCGGAACTAGACCAGACGGGACTAGACCAGGCGCGACTGCTCGACCGCGGCGGCGACGAAGCCCGCGAACAGCGGGTGCGGCTCGAACGGGCGGGACTTCAGCTCGGGGTGAAACTGGACGCCGATGAACCACGGGTGGTCGATCAGCTCCACCGTCTCCGGCAGCACCCCGTCGGGGGAGGTGCCGGAGAAGCGCATGCCGACGGCCTCGAGGCGCTGGCGGTAGGCCATGTTCACCTCGTAGCGGTGGCGGTGGCGCTCCTCGATCCGCGTCGCGCCGTAGACCTTCGAGATCAGCGTGTCGTCCGCGAGGTCCGCCGGATAGGCGCCGAGGCGCATCGTGCCGCCGAGGTCGCCGCCCTCCAGGCGCCGCTCCAGCTCGTTGCCGCGCAGCCACTCCGTCAGCAGGCCGACGACGGGCTCGGAGCAGGGGCCGAACTCGGTCGAGCTCGCGGCCTCGATGCCGGCCATGTGACGCGCCGCCTCGATGACGGCCATCTGCATGCCGAAGCAGATGCCGAAGTACGGCACCTTGTGACGCCGCGCGAAGCCGGCCGCGGCGATCTTGCCCTCTGCGCCGCGCTCGCCGAACCCGCCCGGGACGAGGATGCCGTGGACCCCTTCAAGGTGCGCCGCGGGCGTCTCGGTCTCGAAGATCTCGGACTCGATCCAGTCGAGGTTGACCTTCACGTTGTTGGCGATGCCGCCGTGGGTGAGGGCCTCGATGAGGGACTTATAAGCGTCCTTCAGGTCGGTGTACTTGCCCACGACGGCGATGGTGACCTCGCCCTCCGGGTTGCGCACGCGCTTGGAGATCTCGGCCCAGCCGGTGAGCTGCGGCGCCGGCGCGTCGATCCCGAAGATGTCGAGGACTTCGTCGTCCAGGCCTTCGTTGTGGTAGGCGATCGGCACGTCGTAGATCGTCGACACGTCGAGCGCCGGGATGACGCTCGTCTCGCGCACCGAGCAGAAGAGGGCGAGCTTGCGCCGCTCGGACGGCGGGATCGGCCTGTCGCAGCGCACCAGCAGGATGTCGGGCTGGATGCCGATGGAGCGCAGCTCCTTCACCGAGTGCTGGGTCGGCTTGGTCTTGAGCTCGCCCGCAGAGGCGATCCACGGCATCAGCGTGAGGTGGATGTAGAGGCACTGTCCGCGCGGCAGCTCGGTGCCGAGCTGGCGGATCGCCTCGAAGAAAGGCAGGCCCTCGATGTCGCCGACGGTGCCGCCGATCTCCACCAGCACGAAGTCGTAGCCGTCGTTGTCGTCCAGCACGAACTGCTTGATGGCGTCGGTGACGTGCGGGATCACCTGGACGGTGCCGCCGAGGTAGTCGCCGCGGCGCTCCTTGGCGATGATGTCCTGGTAGATGCGCCCGGTGGTGATGTTGTCCTGCTTGTTGGCGGGACGGCCGGTGAACCGCTCGTAGTGGCCGAGGTCGAGATCGGTCTCGGCGCCGTCGTCCGTCACGAAGACCTCGCCGTGCTGATAGGGGCTCATCGTGCCCGGATCGACGTTGAGGTAGGGGTCGAGCTTGCGCAGGCGGACCTTGAAGCCACGTGCCTGGAGAAGTGCGCCAAGCGCTGCTGAGGCGAGGCCCTTGCCGAGCGAAGAGACCACGCCGCCCGTGATGAAGACGTAGCGCGTCACGTCAAACCTCGGTCGAAGCTGGGAATGCCGCGGGGCGGCGGGAGGGGGCGGAAACAGAAAGCGCCCGCGCGAGTGGTGCGAGGGCAGCCGGTGCAGGTGCGGGCGGGGTGACGTCGGCGCGCGTGTGCAGCATCGGCGGATCCTTTGTTCCGCACCGACGCTTAACGCGGCCCGTCCGGATTGTCATCGTCCGGGACGGGCACGCGCGCCGCAATTCACATCAGTTGCCCGAGGGGACCTCCGGAGCGGCCGGTGCCGCGGGGGTCG
Source organism: Acuticoccus sediminis (assembly GCF_003258595.1). Classification (NCBI taxonomy): domain Bacteria; kingdom Pseudomonadati; phylum Pseudomonadota; class Alphaproteobacteria; order Hyphomicrobiales; family Amorphaceae; genus Acuticoccus; species Acuticoccus sediminis. Next base: position 713,005 of record NZ_QHHQ01000004.1, on the reverse strand, counting down.
AACGGGCCGGTGCCGACGTGTCGTCCGACGGCGGGGCCGGGGTCGTGGACCCGAACTCGGTATTGAGCTGGTCGAGGAGGCTCGGTCCGTCGGCCGGGATGCCGGGGAGCGCGGAACCGGCTGCGGGAGCGGCTTCCTCGCCCGTCAGATCGAGGATCGACGGCGCGCCCGACTGCTGCTTGGCGAGCAAGGCCAGCGCAAGTGACGTCACGAAGAATATGGCCGCGAGGATGGTCGTGGCACGCGTCAGCAGGTTGGCGCTGCCGCGAGCGGAGAACATGGCACCGCCGCCACCGCCGCCGATGCCGAGCGCGCCGCCTTCCGACCGCTGAATGAGGATGACCGCGATGAGCGCGATCACGATCATGAGATGGATGACTATGATGACGGTTTGCATGCGAACGCCTGTGGGTACCTAACCAGTCGCATTTAGAGACCGCGTCGACGCTTGTCATCTGTGCGGTGGAGCAAAAGTTCAGCGTTGGCGTCGCCGCGGGGCGACCACCCTCGTCTGTGTGTGTGGATGGGGTATAGAGTAGTGCGTACCATCAGTGAAGCGAAATCGGTCGGGCGCGGCTCGCCGTCGCGGGATTCCGGCAGCTTTTTGCCGGAGGGCGCCGGAGCGCCTCAGCCGGCCGAGCCCTGGAAGGCCATCCTCGCCGGGGGGCAGGCCCGCTTCAACGGCATGGCCGATATCGGTTCGCCAGCCATCGTCACCTACGCATTCGCGCCCGAGAAGGGCGCCGGAATCCAGCGGGCCGTGGCCGACACGGCGCTGGTCGCAGGGATGCACGCGGGCGTCACGGCGGCGGAGACGGCGGCGGGGGTGCGCTTCGTCGAGGTGGACGCGGACGCCGATCCGATGATCAGCGTCGAGTACATCACCGACGGGAGCGGCTGGTCCTGGGCGCATTATCCCTCCGTGTCCACCGGCTCGCCCAACTCCCGCGGCAGCCTCCTCATGGGCGACACCATGACGGACTTTTCCCCAGGTGCGTGGGGCTTCGAGATCCTGCTGCACGAACTGGGGCACGCGCTGGGCCTGAAGCACCCGCACGAAGGCGCCCCGAGGCTGGACACCGGCCTCGACGATTCGGCCCACACCGTCATGAGCTACAACCGGATGGAGGCGCCGCAGGAGGCGTACCGGCCCTTCGACGTCGCCGCGCTCCGCCACCTCTACGGCGGCCCCGCGACGCTCGACGGGGTTGTGACGCACTATCGCGCCGCGACCGACGTGGTCGTCGCGAAGGGGACCGCCGGCGGCGACACGCTGATCGGCGTCAACGGCGTCACCGTGCTGAAGGGCCTCGGCGGCAACGACGTGCTGATCGCGCGCGCGGCCGACGACCGCCTCGTCGGCGGCCCGGGCCACGATTGGCTGTCCGGCTCGGACGGGCGGGACGTGCTGATGGGCGGCCGCGGCAACGACACCCTGGGGGGCGGATCGGGCAACGACCGCCTCGACGGCTGGACCGGGCGCGACGTCCTCTGCGGCGGCGGGGGGAAAGACCTTCTGGACGGTGGCGGCGGGCACGACCGTCTCAATGGCGGCCTCGGCGCCGACACATTGATCGGCGGGCGCGGCGACGACGTCTACCGCGGCGGTCCGGGCGCGGACGTCTTCGACGCCGGTCGCGGCCATGACGTCGTCGTGGACTTCGATCCGCGCGAGGGCGACCGGATCGACATCGCCGATCTCGATCTCAGCGCGTCGGAGGCGGCGGACCGGCTTGTCGTGACGCGCGGGGACCTGGTGCTGGACACCGGGACGGGCACGCTCACACTGCAAGGCGCCGCGGACCACGGTCACGGCGACTGGCTGTTTATCGCGTAGGGTTGTGGCCCGAACCCCGCGCGGTCGCGCACCGTTGCGGGGTGGCCGAACCCACGCGTGCATCCATCACACACGTTACCTGGCGATGACCGCACGGGGGATGAGCCTCCGTGCGGTCGCATCGTGACGGCTGGAATCCGGCGCCGGCGGCTCAGGCGACCTTGAGCTTGTCCGGCAGGTCGCTGCAGAGCGCGGTGAGGATCGCCGCCGGGTCGATCGGCTTGGCGATGAAGACGATGCCCTCGGCGGCGCAGGCGTCCTGGTTGGCGCGGGAGCGGTCCGACGTGATGAGGCACGCCGGGACCGGCCCGGCGAGGTCGCGAAGCTGCCGGATGGTCTGGATCGCCGCCCGCGCCTCGGTGTGGCGGGAGGCGACGAGCACCGCGTCCGGCACGATGCCGATCTCCTCCAGCAGCGCTTCGGCCTCCTCGCCGGAGGCCGCTTCCAGCGTGGTGAGGCCCCAGCACTCCATCAGCGCGGTGAGCGCCTCGCGGGTGGCGACCTGCGGGTCGATCAGCAGCGCCACGCGGCCCGAAAGCTCCGAGTCGCACACGAAGTCGCCGTGCTGGTCCTTGTCCACCGGCTGCACGCCCGCCGCCGCGGCGTAGGCGCTGACGGCGAAACAGGTGCCGCGCCCCTCCACCGAGTGGAGATCGAGGCGGTGGCGCAGGAGATTGCAGGCCCGCTCGACGATGGCGAGGCCGAGGCCCATCCCCTCGCTGGCGCTCGCCGTCGCGTTGAGGCGGCGGAACTCCTTGAAGACGTTCTCGCGCTGCGAGGCGGGGATGCCCGGGCCGGTGTCGTGGACCTCGACCCGCCAGAGCGGCCCGCAGCGGCGCGCGCCGATCAGGACGCGGCCCGATACCGTGTACTTCACCGCGTTGGCGATGAGGTTCTGCAGGACGCGGCGGAAGGTCTTCGCGTCGGTCCGGATCACGCCGGAGGACGGGATCACCCGCAGGTCGAGGCCCTTGCGCGCGGCGAGCGGGCCGAACTCGTCGGCGAGCTGGCGCATCAGCGCGGAGAGGGAGACGTCGGCGATCTCGAGCGTGGTGGCGCCCGATTCGAGGCGCGACATCTCCAGCAGCGCGTCGAGGATCGCCTCGACGCTGCCGAGGGCGCCCTGCGCCTTGCGCGCGACGTCGCGCACGCTGACCGACGCGGGGTCCGCCTCCAGCGCGGAGAGGTAGAGCTTCGCGGCCGACAGGGGCTGCAGGAGGTCGTGGCTCGCCGCGGCGACGAAGCGGGACTTCGTGGCGTTGGCGCGCTCGGCCGCGGCGACGGCCTCGGAGAGCTCGGCGGTGCGTTCGGCGACGCGCCGCTCCAGGATCTCGTTCGCCTCGGTGGTGACGCGCACCGCCTCGCGCTCGGCGGTCACGTCCGAGAAGGAGACCACGAAGCCGTGGTCCGGCATCGACCGGGCGGAGACCGAGAGGGTGAGGGGGCCGCAGCGCGCGTCGAAGGTGACGCCGGGGCCCGGCTCGGCGTCGTACGCCCAGCGGTGCAGCGGGTCGAGGCTGCCGCCCCGCGCGCCGGGCGCGTTCTCCAGCATACCCGCGAAGACGGTGGTGAACGGGGCGCCGAGCCACAGCCGGGTGATGGGGATCGCCAGAAGCTCGCTCACGTGCGTGTTCCAGCCGACGAGCCGGGCCTTGGCGTCGAAGATGGCGACGCCCTGGCTGATGTGCTCGAGCGTGGCGTGGATGATGCGTGCCTGATCGTCGAGCAGCCGCTCCCGTTCGCGCCGCTCGATCCGGATGATGTCGGAGACATCGGTCTGAAGGATGACGGTGCCGCCGGCGGAGGTGCGGTGCTCGCTCACCTGGATCCAGCGCTCCCCGGCGAGGCGGACGGAGAAGTTTACGTGCTCGTCCTTGTGCCGGGCGCGGCGGTTGGCGGCCCAGGTCTGCTTCGTTTCGCCCGGGGGAAGGGCGAGGTGCGTGCTGGCGGCGATGAGGTCGACGTACTCGTCGAACGAGAGGCCGGTGACGAGGCGGCTCTTCACGTCGCCGATCGTGGCGCAGAAGCGGCTGTTGTACATCACCAGCCGGTCGTCCGAATCGAAGAGGCCGAAGCCCTCCTTCACGGTCTCGATGGCGTTGGCGAGGTCGGTCTGCGCCCGGCGCGCCGTCTCGGTCGCCTTGGCGAGGCGGGCGTTGGAGTCGTTGAGGAGGTCGAGCGCCCTGTTGAGGTCGCTGGTCCTGGCGCGGACCTCCTTCTCGAGCCGCGCCGAACGCTCGAACTGGGCGTAGGCGGCGCCGCTTCCAGCCGTCGACTGCTCCACGCGGCGCATGAGGGCGCTGGTGATCTTCAGCAGCTTCTCGTAACGCTGCTCCAGCGGCGCCTGCGGGTCGAGGCTGGTCTGGATCATGGCGCGGCCGGCGGGTAGATCGCGACCCCGGTCAGGGTCTGATTGACGTGCAGCCCGTTGACCTGCTCCCCGTAGGTCGAGAAGCCGACGACGCTGTGCGAGGAGAGCAGGGCGGAGATGGCGCCGGTGAGCTGCTTCTCCTCCGCCTCCTTGCGGCGCAGGATGCAGTCCGCCGCCAGAATCACGGCCGGCCGGCCGTGGACCGCCAGAGCGTCCAGCGCGCCGGCGAGGTGTTCGACCATCGGTTTCGCGTCGGCCAGTGTCAGCACGAGGCCCTCGTCGATGGCGCAGAAGAAGATCAGTTCGCCCGTGTCGGTGACCTTCTGTATGGCGCGGACATAGTGCTGCCCGCCCATCCGGACAACCACTGGATGCGCCGCAAACGTGAAGGTTGTGAGCTGCTCCGGGTCGAGGCCGAGGATCCGGGCGTACTCTCGCGCCGCCGGCTCGGCGTTGATCTCGCGCACGAGGCGGCGCTCGGGGTCGGCCTCGGTGACGACCATCCGCGTGTCGGTGGGGCGGAGATGGTCGGTCTTGAAGACCTTCACGCGGCAGCATGTGCGCACCAGCGCGACGACGGCGGCGTTGCGCAGCGTGCGCCCGGAGGCGGAGACCAGCGTCTTGCGGAAGTTCGCCCCGTCGCCGGCCGAGCCGCCGAAGATCGGCGTCGCGCCGAGGCCCATGGCGAGGGTGGCGGTGAGCTGGTCCTCCATGCGCGACAGGCCGTCGACCATCAGGAAGCCGAACTCCTCGCCGAACATGGGGAACTCGCGGGCGAGCTCGGCGCGCGTGGTGGTGATCTGGTCGACCAGGCTGTGGTGCGCGAAGTCCGAAAGGTCCGGCACGACGACGACCTTGGCCGCGAAGTCGGTGCTCGGAAAGCCGACGGCGACGATGGTGCCTTCGGTGTAGCCGCCGTCGGCGATCTCGCCGGCGGTTGTGCACGCGATCACCTCCGCGGCCCCGAAGGCCGCCTTGGCGTCGTGGACGACCCGCTCGAAGTCGGATCGCGGAGAGACAAATAGCGCGACCAGTGCAAACGGACCCTGCCCGAGCCGGCTTCGCAGACAAGCCACCGGGTCCGGGACATCGCACGAGATGTGCGCCCGGCGGACAGACCGTTCCCTGATCGACGGACCAATGGCCGCGTCCACGGGGGTTTCCTCTACTCAGACTTTGAGTTTTATCTTTTGCTCAAGCCTAAGCTTTGTCCGGCCCTTCATGCAAGTGGAGCGCGTGTCCCGCCTCACGGGCGAGGAGGACGGCCTGGGTTCGGTTCTGCACGCCGAGCTTGCGCATGATCGCGGTGACGTGCGCCTTCACCGTGGTCTCGGCGATCGACAGGTCGTAGGCGATCTGCTTGTTCAGCTTGCCCTCGCACATCAGGTCGAGGATCCGGCCCTGCTGGCGCGTCAGACTGGACAGCTTGGCGGCGATCCCGTCGGCCTTGTGCGCGGCGGTCTGGGCGAGGAGGAGGGGCTCCTCCGGAAAGTAGGGCTCGCCGCGGCCGATCGCGTCGAACGCCTGGCGGAAGATGTCGCGCGGGCTGTGCTTCGGCACGTAGCCCACCGCGCCCATCCTGATCGCCGAGGCGATCACCCGCGCGTCCGTCACCGACGAGACGATGAGGACCGGCGTCCGCGGGGCGCGGGCCTTCAGCCGCGCGAGGCCTTCGAGACCTTCGATATCAGGCAGCTGGAGGTCGAGGACGATGATGTCGGCGTCGACGCCGTTGTCGATCAGGGCGACGGCCTGGTCGAGTCGGTCGGCGGTCGCGACGACGGTGATCCCGCATGCGGCCTGCAGCGTCATCGCGAGCGCGTCGCAGAACAACGGATGGTCCTCGACGATGAGCGCCGAGGAGAATGTGGCGTGTGCGGGCGTCAGCTCAGTCGTAGGCATGATGGTCATGGGGCGGACACCGATGCGGCCACGGCGAACCCGTCATCGCCGCCCGTGGCTTTGGAATTAAGGCTGCGACACGGGGCGGTGGGACCGTTCGGTCATCGAATCGAATGCCATCCATGTCCTCCGCCATCCTGTCGCGTCGTGGGCTTCAAATGCGTCCAGAAGTATCAGCCTGTGCGGTAACACCCTGAAATGCGACGTTGGTCGTATCCTAACGCAACGGTTGCGACCGTCGAAGAATGGCGTCGATCGACATCCATGCCCACATCGATGACAGCCATGACCCTGTCGGAGGTGTGCCTCACGATTGGGCGGCGCGCCTGGGACTGCAATACGCTGAGAAAACGAGCCGATTCCGTCTCGTTGGAGGCGTTCGTGCCCGGCCCGGCTGATGCGATTGGCCGCACGCGGTGCCCAGGTGCTGGGCACTGTTGCGACCATTGTCGCATGGCCGGACGCTTGTCGGACTGTATTTCCGTTCTCTATTCCTTTGGTGAAAACACCGAGGGAGGCCGAAATGGCTTGGACTGCTCCGAAGATCAAAGAGATCACCTGCGGGATGGAAGTCACCCGCTATCTCCCCGCCGACGACGATCGCCAAGAGTCGCTGTAAGCCGACGCACCGATGATGAGGACAGGCGATGCACGCTCTTGTCGTCGGTGCCGCCGCTGGCGGTGGCCTGCCGCAATGGAACTGCGCCGCACCCAATAGCGCGAGCTTCTGGCGCGGCGAGCCGATCCATCCGCCCCAGACACAATCCTCACTCGCCGTCAGCGCTGACGGCGAGCGATGGCTGCTGATCAACGCCTCGCCGGACCTGCGCTCGCAGATCCTCGCCCTGCCGCAGCTTCAGCCGCGGGTCGGCGGACCCGGCCTCGACGGCGCCGGGCTGCGCAACAGCCCGATCGCCGCCGTCCTCCTCACCAACGGCGACCTCGACCACATCTCGGGCCTGCTCACCCTGCGCGAGCGCCAGCCGTTCACGATCTACGCCACCGAGAGCATCCTCGACGTCCTCGCCGCGAACCCTGTGTTCGACGCGCTCGGCCGCGACATCGTCCCGCGACGGCCGATCACCCTCGGTGACAGGTTCGAGGCGCTGCCCGGCCTCACCGTCTCCGTCTATCCCGTGCCCGGCAAGGTTCCGCTCTTCATGGAGACCGGGACCGTCGTCACCGACCTCGTCGGCGAGCAGACCGTGGGCGTCGCCGTGTCCGACGACCGTGCGACGCTGCACTACATTCCCGGCTGCGCCGCCGTGCCGGAGGAGCTGCGCCGCCGTGTCGACGGCGCGGACGCGCTCCTCTTCGACGGCACGCTCTTCGTCGACGACGAGATGATCAGGGCGGGCGTCGGCGCCAAGACCGGCAAGCGCATGGGGCACATGTCCGTCTCCGGCGCGGACGGCTCCATCGCCGCGTGGAAGGACGTCGCGGTCGGGCGGCGGGTCTTCGTCCACCTCAACAACACGAACCCGCTCTGGCGCGACGGGCCGGAGCGCAAGGAAGCGGAGGCCGCGGGCTGGCAGATCGGCCACGACGGCATGGAGCTCATATTATGAACATTCTTTCGCCCGACGAGCTGGCCGCGGCCCTCCGCCGGATCGGCGCCGAGCGCTATCACAACCTCCATCCGTTCCATAAGCGCCTGCATTCGGGTCAGTGCAGCATCGACGAGGTGCGCGCCTGGGCTCTCAACCGCTACTGCTACCAGCGCATCATCCCGTTCAAGGACGCCGCCGTCCTGGCGCGCATGGACGACGTCGAGCTTCGCCGCGTCTGGCGCCAGCGCATCGTCGACCACGACGGCGAGATCGGCGACGCGCCGGAGGGGGGCCTGCGCCGCTGGCTGGCGCTCACCGACGGGCTGGGCCTCGATCGCGCCTACGTCATGTCGCTGGAGGGGGCGCTGCCGGCCGTGCGCTTCGCCTGCGACGCCTACGTCAATTTCGTCAGCCAGAAGACCCTGCTGGAGGCTATCGCCTCGTCGCTGACCGAGCTGTTCTCGCCGCAGATCATATCCGAGCGGGTCTCGGGCATGTTGCAGCACTACGACTTCGTCGACGAGAGCGTGCTGCGCTACTTTGGCCACCGGCTCGACCAGGCCCCGCGCGACGCCGAGTTCGCGCTCGACTACGTCACGACGCACGCGCGCACGCCGGAGACCCAGCGCGCCGCGCTCCAGGCGCTGGAGTTCAAGTGCGGCATGCTGTGGTGCCAGCTCGACGCGATCGAGCACGTCTACGTCAACGGCAACCCCTTCCCGGGGGCGTGGCGGCCGGGGCTCGGCATGGCCGCGCGCTCATGAGCGCTGCCGTCGCCGCGGACCAGACCGCGGTGCCGTACCTTCCGCGCGGCGTGCGGCTGAAGGCCTGCAAGGTGCGCGGCGCGACGTTCCTCCTCGCGCCCGAGCGGGCGATCGAGCTCGACCCTATCGGCGTCGCCATCCTCGGCGAGCTCGACGGGGTGCGCTCCATCGAGGCGATCGCGGCGGACCTTGCCGCCCACTTCGGCGCCCCGCCCGACACGGTCCTCGCCGACGTCGGCGCGTTCGTCGCCGACCTCGCGGGCCGCCGCATGGTCGAGGTCCGCTAGGATGGCCGCCACCGATGCCGGCGCCGATGCGACGGACGCCTCCGGTCCGACCAGCTCCGCCCCGATCCCGATGGCGATGCTCGCCGAGGTGACGCACCGCTGTCCGCTGAAGTGCCCCTACTGTTCCAACCCGCTGGAGCTGGTGCGCCGCAACGAGGAGCTCTCGACCGAGGAGTGGATCGACGTCTTTCGCCAGGCGGCGGAGATGGGCGTCCTGCACCTCCACCTCTCCGGCGGCGAGCCGGCCGCGCGGCGCGACCTCGAGGAGCTGACCGCCGCCGCCTCCACCCTCGACCTCTACACCAACCTCATCACCTCCGGCGTCGGGCTGACGGCGGAGCGCGTCGCGGCGCTGGTGGAGCGCGGGCTCGACCACGTCCAGCTCTCGATCCAGGGCGCGGACGCGGCGCAGGCGAACCGCATCGGCGGCTACCGCTCCGGACACGAGACGAAGCTGCGCGTCGCCGAATGGATCCGCGCCGAGGGCGTCCCGCTCACGGTGAACGCGGTCGTGCACCGGCAGAACCTCGACGACCTGCCGGAGATCATCGCCCTGGCCGAGCGGCTCGGCGCCAAGCGCCTCGAGGTAGCCAACACGCAGTATCACGGCTGGGCCTACGTCAACCGCGCGGCGCTGATGCCGACGCGCGAGCAGGCGCTTCGCGCGTCGCGGATCGTCGACGATGCGCGTACCCGCCTCGCCGGCGCGATGGTGATCGACTACGTGCCGCCCGACTATCTCGGCCGCTACCCCAAGCCGTGCATGGGCGGGTGGGCGCGCTTCGGGCTCAACGTGACGCCGAACGGGCGCGTCCTGCCGTGTCATGCGGCCGAGACGATCCCGACGCTCCGCTTCGAGACCGTGCGGGAGCGTCCGCTCGCCGCGATCTGGGCGGACGGGCCGGCCTTCACCGCCTTCCGGGGAACCGACTGGATGCCCGAGCCGTGCCGAGGCTGCGAGCGCAAGGAGGTCGACTGGGGCGGGTGTCGCTGCCAGGCCTTCGCCTTCACCGGCGACGCGGCGAACACCGACCCGGCCTGCTCCCGCTCGCCGCTGCACGACGAGATGCGGCGGGTCGCCGAGGCCGACGCCGCGATGCCCCGCGACGCCGCGTTCACGCCGCGGGCCTTCGCCTGAGGCAGGGCCCGCCGCCGTGCGTCAGGCGCTGGCGACCGGGGTGCGCGTGGCCCGGACGGTCGCGCCGCTGACCTCGGCGCCCGCGTCGCGCGGCAGGTGCAGGTAGAGGACGAGACCCGAGACGGCGATCGCCGCCACGGTCAGGAAGGCCGGCACGAAGTCGCTCGCGAGGATCTCGTGCCCGCCGCGCGAGGCGCGCTGGATCTCCACCACGAACGCGCCGACCGCGACGCCGAGCGCCAGCGACACCTGCTGCGCGACGCTCGACAGGCTGGTCGCCCGGCTCATGCGCTGCGAGGAGACGTCGGCGTAGGCGAGGGCGTTGATGCAGGTGAACTGCAGCGAGCGGAAGAAGCCGCCGACCAGCAGGATCGACGCCATGGCGATGGGCCCCGGCTGGCTGACGAAGCTCGCCATCGCCGCGATGCACCCGGAGGCGATGACGCCGTTGACGATCAGCGTGGTGCGGAAGCCGAACCGCGCGACGATCGGCTTGGCGCTCATCTTCATGAGGAGCGCACCCGCGGCGCTGAGGAAGACCAGGCTACCCGACGCGAACGCCGTCATGCCGAGCCCGAGCTGCAGCGTCAGCGGCAGCAGGAACGGGATCGAGCCGACGCCGATGCGGAACAGCGATCCGCCCACCGTGGCGGTGAAGAAGGTCGGCGTGCGGAAGAGGTCGAGATCGAGCAGCGGGTGCACGACGCGCCGCGCGTGCCAGAGATAGAGCCCGCCCGAGACGAGCCCGACCGCCACCATGCCGAGCGCGATCGGCAGCGGCAGCATCCCCTGGCCGAGCACCGAGAGACCGAAGACGAGGCCCGAGAGGCCGACGCCGGACAGGACGAAGCCGACGACGTCGAGCGGCGGCCGCTCCTCGGCCCGCACCTCCTCGATGAAGAGGGTGACGAGGGTGATGCCGATGATGCCGACGGGGACGTTGATCCAGAAGATCCAGCGCCAGTCGAAGTAGGTTGCGATGAAGCCGCCCACCGGCGGGCCCATCATCGGGCCGAGGAGGGCGGGCGTCGTGAACCAGGCCATCGCGTCGAGGAGCTTCGACTTCTCCGTCGCGCGCAGGAGGACGAGGCGGCCGACCGGCGTCATCATCGCGCCCCCCGCGCCCTGGACGATGCGCGCGACCACGAATTCGGCCAGCGAGCTGGACGCCGAGCACATCACCGAGCCGACGACGAAGATCGCGATGGCGCAGCGGAAGACGAGGCGCGCGCCGAACCGGTCCGCCGCCCACCCCGAGATCGGGATGAAGGTGGCGAGGCTGAGGAGGTAGGCGGTGAGGGCGAGCTTCAGGCGGATGGGGTCGGAGCCGATGTCTGCCGAGATCGTCGGGAGGGCCGTCGAGATGATCGTGGAGTCGAGGTTCTCCATGAACAGGGCCGAGGCGATGATGAGCGCGGTGACATTGGGGCGAAGCACGAAGGGTACGTCCTGGCGGGCGCAGGCGCGGTGGACCTGCACCTCGGTTGATCGCGATCAAGGCATCGCGGGTCGAAACATCGTTTGTAAACGCCGTCGGCCGCAGGCGGTGGGCCTTGCTCGCTGTGCAGTCGGCAGAACTCGGATGCGCACGGGGTTGATCTCCGCGCGACAGTCACCGGAGTGGTCCGGCGGGGTCGTCCGTGCGGGCCGATGGGGAGGCGGGTACGGGCGGGTCGACGCGGTCGTGGCGACTTGTCGCGCCGCGGCCTTTTCGTCGTTCTAGAGCGATATGGCGTCGGCGACCAGAGTGTCGAGCGCCGGTCACGCGATTGCATAACGGGTCTGCACCCAGGGGTTAGGGCCCGGCAACCTTGCGGTGATCGCAGGATGCCGCCGGGCCCTCGCGGACGTCAGACCGGGACGACGGGACCGTCGGGCCGCTCCAGCTCCCACAGGGTCGAGGCGGTCGCGTAGTTGCGGTAGCCGCAGCGGGCGATGCTCTGGGCGCGCTCGGCGTCGAACCGGCCGTCGACGATGTAGGCGTCGTCGATGTGCACCGCGACCACCTGGCCGATGGTGAGGAAGCTGCCGGCCGATTCGCCGTCGACCCCCTTCAGCTCGAAGCTGTCCACCACCTTGCACTCGAAGGCCGCCGGGCTCGCCTTCACGAACGGCGCCTTCACGATCCGCGACTGGCCCATCTCGAGGCCGGCGACCTCGAACTCGTTGGCGCCGTCCTCCAGGTGCGCGGAGGTCGCGTTCATCTGATGCCGCAGGGTGTGGGTGACGAGGCTGAAGGTGAATTCGCGCCAGTTCTGGGCGTTGGCGGTGGAGTGCTTGTAGCCCTCGCTGGAGAAGGCGACGAGGTTGGGCCGGGTCGAGATCGCGTTGAAGAACGAGTAGGGGCCGAGGTTGGGGACGCCGTCCGCGTTGAGGGTGCCGATCCAGCCGATGGGCCGCGGGGCGACGATGGCCTTGAAGGGGTCGAACTTGAGCGCGCTCGGCAGCTCGGACTCGTAGTACATGGGGCCTCCACGGGTTGGGTTGTCGCGCCTGGAATCGGCCCGCGGTCGGGCCGGCGTCGAGACGTAGCGCGGTTTGCCGATTGGTGAAATCACCCCTGCGCCGCAGGCACCGCCGGGCAGCGACGAGCCGCACGCGCACCGGCGGCCGGTGCCGGCTGCGCGGCGGGCCGGCGCCCGGCCGTCGATGGCGAGCGGTATGGGCCCTCCGGGGGCCACCCCCCGTCGGAAGGGGTGATGGAGTTTTAGGCGCGCTCCGGCTAACGTCCGCGCACCTGAGCGACCGCTCGGGCGGCGTCACGAGGCGACATGTGAGTATCTTCAAATGGGGCCGGCGGGACCGCGGTGCGGATCGCCCGTCGGCGGAAGGGGCCGGAGCCCCGACCCCGGCGACGGGCCGGGCGGCAGCTGAGCCGTGGCCCGCCACGCGCGACGAACGCGCCGAAGAACCCAGGACCTGGCACCGGCCGAAAGGCGAGGCGGCGGCGACGGACAATCCTGACGGCGGTGCCGCGGAGGCCGGGTCCGACGACGCCGGACGTGCCGGCGCCAAGCGCCGCAAGGCCAACCGTCCCAACGCGAGGCGCGCCGGGGCCAAACGTGCCGGGCCCAAGCGGGCCGCGGCCGAGCGCGGCGAGGCCGGGCGGGCCTCGGCGGGCGACACACCGGCCGGCGGCGCGAGATCCGGGCGGGACGCGGAGGGCGGGCCGCGCGGCAAGGGCAAGAAGCGCAAGCGGAAGGGCGCCGGCAGGGCGGAGAGCCCGGCCTCGCGCTGGGCCAACACCGACGCCGCGCGCCAGTACACGATGGGCCTCGCCGCGCTCGACGCGAAGGGGCTGCCTGACATCACCCGCCTCGACTGGGCGGCGCACTTCGCCGCCGGGTCGGAGACGCCGCGCCGCGTCGTGCAGTTCTGGGACAGGTCGCCGCCGGACGAGATCCGCCGTCTCTTCGACCAGGTGGAGCTGATCTGCCGGAAGACGGGCTACGAGCACGTCGTCTACGATCTCGAGGGCGCACGGGCGCGGATCGCGGCGATGGCCGATCCGGTCTGGCTGAAGCACTTCGACGACGCGTTCCACCCGTCGATGCAGGCCGACATCTTCCGCGTCCTTGAACTCTACCACCACGGCGGAACCTACGTGGACGCGGACATGACGCTGGTGCGCCCGATTCCCTACGCGCCGCCGACGGTGCCGCTGTTCGCGCAGTGGGTGAGCGAGACGCGCCAGAACGTCGCCAACTGGTTCCTGTCGTCTCCGCCGAACCACCCGGCGTTCGCGGCCATCCTGCAGCGGATCGGCGAGAACCTTGCCACCGCGAAGCGCGAGGCGGACGGCTCGTTCGTGAAGTCGAATCTCTTGAAGCTCACCGGTCCGGCGATCGTGGCGCGCGCGGTGGAGGACTATCTCGGCCAGCACCGGGGCGAGCCCGTGGCGGCGGTGATGCCGGTGAAGTGGTGCCACAGCTTCGTCGCGCCGGCCCGCGCCTTCACCCACGCGCCGCAATACAAGCGCGAGGGGCTGCACTGGCGCCGCGAGGCGACGTCGTAGCGCCGGCGGCAGGGCACTGGGGCAGGTCCACGGGCCCGCAGCGCGTGGACCCGTAGGCCTCAGGCGGCGACGGGGAAGGCGGTGCGCATCGCGTCGATGTCGGCGAGACTCGGCAGCGACTCCTCGTTGCCGAGGTGCTGGACGGCGAAGGCCGAGGCGGCGCGGCCGAAATCGAAGTGGTCGGCCCAGCTGAGGCCCGGCCGCTCCAGCGCCGAGTAGAAGTAGGCGCCGTGGAAGACGTCGCCGGCGCCGGAGGTGTCGACCACCGCCGAATGCGGCACCGGCAGCGCCGGCATGGTCTTCGCCTCGCCGCCGTTCTCGTAGTAGACGAGGCCGCGCTCGCCGAGCGTCACCGCGCCGGTCTTCACCCCGTGCGAGCGCAGGTAGTCGAGCATGGCGAGCGGATTGAGGTGCATCTGGTCGCACATCCGCTCCGAGATCGCGGCGACGTCGATATAGTTGAGGAGCTCGTCCGTCCCCGGCCGCGCCGACCCGCCGTCGAGCGAGGTGAGGACGCCCTTCTCCCGGCACGCCCTGGCGTAGTGCAGCGCCGCGTCGTGCATGTGCCCGTCGATATGGAGGCCGCGGATCCCGTCGAGGTTGAGGGTCGGATAGGGGTGCAGGAAGTTGGCGTCGCGGCAGCGCACGATGGCGCGCTTGCCGTCGTTCGGCATGATGAACGACAGCGAGGACTCGGCGACCTTGCGCCCGTGCACCGAGACCTTGTAGCGCGAGGCCATGTCCAGGAACATGCGCGCCAGCCAGTCGTCCGCCTGCTGGCAGAGGAGATCGCACTTCAGCCCCAGCTTGGCCGCGCAGAAGGCCGCCGTCGTGGCGTTGCCGCCGAAGGCGACGGCGTAGTCGTCGGCGATGGTCTTGTCGTCGCCGGTCGGCAGGGTATCGGCCAGGAACGTGATGTCGATGTATGCGTGGCCGATGAAAAGGGCCTCCATACGAAACTCCATGTGTCGCCAGCGTCGCTCGGGCCGCGACTGTGATGAGGCGTCGCGCGGGTCGCGACAGTGAATTGGCGCCGCGCGGGCCGCGACGGTGTGAAGGCACGCGCGATGCCAGTTGGCACCCACACGTAGAGTTGCCGAGCCGCGTGCGCCGCGCAAGGCGTCGCCACGACCCTCGAGCGCCGGCGGAAAGACCCGGGCACTCCCCGGCCGCGGTCGGCGCGCCGGGCACAGCCGCCGAGACGGGGCGCCGCGGAAGGGGCCGGGAATTCAGCCGGTTGGGGCTAACCTATTGCAGGGTGAACCAGGAGACGATCGCGGCGAACTGCAGCACCGCGATGGTGATGACGATCGACCGGAACGGCTGCTTGCGCGTCTTGTGGCGGATGAGGCTGGCGCCGAGGAGGATGGCCGGCGTCGCGCCGAGGGCGGCGAAGCTGTAGAGCGCGCGTTCCGGCACCCGGCGGCGGCCGCCGATGGCCGCACGCTTGTCGCTCCAGAACACGACGAAGCCCGCCAGGTTGATGATGGCGAGCCACGCGAGGATGAGTGTGATCAAGGGGTCTTCTTCGGTGAACCGCGCTTGGTGGGCGGCCGCTTGCTGGAGGGGGAACGCTTGGCGCCGCCGGTCGCGCGTGCCGTCGAGGAGCGCTTGGCGGGGGTCGCGGTGCCGGCGCGGCGCGTCGCCGTCGTCTTCGGGGCGGGCGGCCCGGCATCGTCCGGGCGGCTCGCCGCTGCCGGTTCCGGCGCGGCGTCGGTGGAGGCCGCTTCGGGGCGGGGCGGGGCCGTCATGTTCGCACGCTCGTCGCCTTCGGTCCGGACATCGCCCGGCGTTCGGTCGCCACGCGGCGCCGTGGCGCCCCGTGGGGTGGAGCGGGTACTATCGGCCTTCACGGCAGCCGTGTCGATGATCGCGGCGGCGACGCGGTCGGGGGCGGTGTGGTGCACCATGTGCCCCATTGCCGGCAGGACGACGAGCCGCGCGCCGGGCGCGGTGATGGCGAGACGGCGCGCCTGACGGTCCGGATCGGCGATGCCGTCGCCGCTGCCGGCGACGATCGTGAGGGGGAGGGCGAGGCGCTTGTAGTGGCGCGAGAAGCGCACGGTGGCCTCGTCCAGACCGGCGTTGTCCTGCGCCGTCGCCTCGAGTTGCCGCGGGCGCGTCACCAGGCCGGCCGGGAAAGCCTCCATGAAGCCGGGCGGCACGGGCTGGGGCTCGAACGCGGCGTCGATCCGCGCCGGGAGGGCCGCCCGCGCCACCGAAGGCAGCGCCGTCGCGTTGGCGAGCGGGCCGACGACGGGGAGCCCCGGGATCCGCGCCGCGATGCCGCGCGAGCCGTCGCTCGGGAAGACGACGGGGCCGATCAGGACCAGCGCGCGGGCGAAGGCCGGGTGCTGCAGCGCGATCGCGATGGCGGGCAGCGCGCCGGTGCCGTGCGCGACCAGCGTCGGCTTGCGCACGCCGAGGCGGTGAAGAAGCTGGGCGACGGCCCGTCCCTGCCGCTCCGGCGCCCAGTTCACCGAGCGCGAACGGGTGGAATAGCCGTAGCCGGGCCGATCGACGAGGATCAGCCGGTGGTTCGGCAGGAGCCGCCCGGCGATCCCGGAGATGAACCAGTCCTCGAGGGTCGCATCGCCGCTGTGGATGAGGACCACGGGCGGACCGGAGCCGATGTCGACGTAGTGGAGAGTGGCGTCGTCGACGTCGAGGAAGCGGCCGAGCGGCGGGCGCTCCGTCTCCGCCTTGCTGCGCGTGCGGGACTGGAAGATGTACGCGCCGAGGAGCGCCGCGCCGCCGTAGACCGCGGCCGCGCCGACCCAGCCGCCGCGCGGAAGGCCGCGCCGGCGCCACTCCGAGAGGAGCCGGCCGGGGCCGTGGGCGACCGCGTCGCGGATGGCCTCGAGGCCGTGCGGCGCGTCGTCCGGTATCACGTCGTGCACCTGGGGGCGCTGCGGTGCAGCCCTGTACGGTCCATGCTCGGCCATCTTCGTCCCCCTCAGTTGCCGGTCGGCGCGCGAGAGGTGCCGCCCGCCATGGGGCGGGATGGCGAGGGCCTCGCGCGGTCTGCGACCGGTCCGAACAAAAACGCCGCGTTGCACCCAAAGGTGAACGCGGCGCCCTGACCGCTCAACTCGGCGGTCGCAGGTTGGTTCCGGCGAGGTCTACTGCGACGTGCCGTTCGCCATGATCGAGAAGCCCAGCAGGCCGGGCAGGGCCTGCGGTGCGGTCATGACCGCGCCCATCACCTGCGCCAGCGGAACCGGGTTGTTCGGGGCCGCGGCGATGGAGATCGACTGCGGATCGCTGAGGTAGGTGGTAAGGGCGGAGGAGACCGAGTTGGCGAGGTCCGCGTTGCCGGTCATCGCGCTGATCTGCATCTCGGCCTGCTGTGCGACGATGGACGGGAACTGCTCCGGCGGCATGCCCGACTGCTGCGACATCATGTTGATGCCGAACCCCGTGATGCCCTCGTCCGCGAAGGTGGCCGTCACGCCGTCGATCGCGGCGGTGACGAGCGCCTCCTGGATGCGCTGCGGCTCGGCGAAGACGAACCGCGGGATGCCCGACAGCTGGGCGGAGAGCTGCAGGCGGCCGATGCTGGCGATGCGGAAGTCCTCGTCGAGCGCCACCTGCTGCGAGTTCTCGTCCCAGCCGAGCGTCAGCGAGCCGTCGGCCTGGACCGGGTCGGCGCCCACGGCGGTGAGCACGCCCTGCGCCATCGGGTTCTGGATGAGCATCGCCGGAATGCTCAGCCCTTCCAGCGCAAGGGAGATCTGTGTCGGGATGGCGTCGATGAAGTTGGCCGCGCGCGCCTCGAAGACGCCGAGGGCGATCTTGCCGACGTCGTCCGAGTCGATGTCGAGACCGCCGATGGTGAAGCGGCCGAGGTACGGGATCGCCTTCATCACGATCTGGGGATCGGGCTCCATCGCGGCCATCGAGGCCATGATCGCGGTGATGAAGTTGTCACGCTCAGGGAAGACGACGTCCGCGACTTCAACCTTGCCGAGCTCGCCCTGGGCGTTCGGCGCCTCGAACTTCATGCCGCTCAGCGAGACGAGGCCGAGGCCGCTGGAGCTGAGGTTCGCCAGCGAGAAGTTGCCCAGCGTCGCGCTGCCCTGCGGGAAGCTGACGTCCATGCCGTCGACGGTGTAGGAGCCGAGCCCCATCGCGCCGTAGACGTCGAGGATCAGGCCCATGAGGGTCGGGAATTCCGGTTCCTCGCCGCTCTGGACGGCGTTGTAGATCGAGTCCACCTCAGGGAGGATCGGGCCGCGGCTCGGGTCGATGGTGACGTCGTTGATCTTCGTCTCGCCCATGGTGAAGCTCGCCATGTCGCCCGCTTCGAGCTGCATGTCGCCGAAGCTCATCGAGCCGACGACCGGCTGCGGCCCCTCGGTGGCGCCCGTCCCGGTCAGGAGGGCGACCAGCGGCTTCATGTCGATCGCCTCGCCCTTCATCGGCCCGTAGGTGATCGTCATCGAGGTCGGCATGCCGGCGAGCGTCGGGTCGGACGTCTCGGGCGCCATCGTCTGGGTGGTCGTGGCGCCGTCCATGGAGAAGGACTCGAGGTAGCCGTTCTCGAGCTTGCCGTAGGTGGCCGCGCCGTACTCGAACGTCTGCTTCTCCTGGCCGGCCGTGAAGGAGCCGGTCATGCCGCCGATGCTGGCGCCCGCGTGGTTCTGCTTGAGGACCGCGTCGATGATCGGCGCGAAGCGGGAGATCGGCGCCGCGGCGTTCTCCTGCAGCGCCGGCACCGCTGCCCAGGACGGGCTCTCGGTGACGTAGTCCTTCATGACGAACTGGTAGCTGAAGTCCTCGTCCTCGCTGTCGAGGGTCAGCGAGACGTCTGTCTCCGGCAGCGCGATGCGGTCCGCGCTGTAGAGCGTGCCGTCGAAGCCCAGCGAGGTGAGCTGCAGACTGGGCACCTTCACCGACAGGTTCACGGCGTTCCCCGCGCCCTGGTCGGTGGTGAAGTTCCAGGTCCAGGTCAGCGCGACGTCGCTGACCGTGACGGTGTCGCCTTCGGTATCGATGGAGCCATAGGTGCTGGTCGTGGCACCGATGGAGGCAGCGTTGTCGAAAAAGGTTTCAATTGCGCTCTTCGCGTCGAAGCTGCCGGAGGCATCTTGAGCGTAGGCACCGGCGGAGCTGAGGGTGACGGCGAATGTTGCTGTTGCAATCGTGCGGAGCCGCATATGAGTCCCTTTGTTGGTCGACAGTGTGTCTCGGGTGACACGGTCCAGCCGACTTCTGGCACACGTGCGGACCTTTACCAAGTCCGTAAAACCCGCCCAGTTTCTGCAACAAAATGAACAACTTCGTGATCGCGCGCGAGCCCCCGCGCTTTTCGCCAATCCGCGGCACCGCTTAAAGCGCGGGCAAGTGCCTCGGCAGGGGGCATGACACATCGTCACATTTTGATGATGCGGATCCGGGCGGGACGGATCGGAATTGCCAGGCGGGAATGCACCCTGTGGATCGTTTCCCGTCGGCGGCTCGTGGCCGGCCGGCGCGGGACCGGCGGCGGGATGTCGTCGGGGTGGGGCAGGGCCGGGCGCGGGGTCCGATGGAACCGGCGCCTGGTGCGCTCGACCGGGCGGTCGATGCGCTAGCGGCGCGCCGTCAGGACCGCCGCGAGTTCGGCGACGCTCTCCACCGAATGGATCGGGCGCATCGCGTCGACGTGTGGCAGCAGCGTGCGGATCCCCTGTGCGCGCGGCTCGAACCCGTCGTAGCGCAAGAGCGGGTTGAGGAAGACGAGCTGCCGGCAGGAGCGCCGCAGACGGTCCGCCTCCTGCGCCAGCCGGTCGAGGTCGCCGTCGCGCTCCAGACCGTCGGTGACCAGGAGGACGATGGGCCCGCCGGACAGGACGCGCCGCGACCAGTCCCGGTTGAACCGCTCCAGCGCCTCGCCGATCCGCGTGCCGCCCGACCAGTCCGCCACCTGGTCCGAGCACAGGGTCAGCGCCTCGTCCGGGTCGCGCCGCGTCAGCGCGCGGGTGACGTTGGTGAGCCGCGTGCCGAACAGGAAGGTCGAGACGCGCCGCCGCTCGCCCAGCGCGTGCAGGAAATGCAGCATGATGCGCGAGTAGTCGGCCATGGAGCCGGAGATGTCGCACAGCGCGACGATGGGCGGCGGCTTGACCGCCCGCGCGCTGAGGCGCGGCGTGATGAGCTCCCCGCCGGTCCGCATCGCCGAGCGCATCGAGCGCCGCGCGTCGAAGCGCCCGCGCGGGGCGGCGACGCGGCGGCGCGTCACGACGCGGTCCGCGTCGAAGGCGAGACGCGTGAGCGCCCGCCGCGCCTCGTCGAGCTCGACGGCGGTCATCTGCGCGAAGTCCTTCTTGCGCAGGATCTCCCGGTCGGACGACGTGAGGCGCGCGTCGACCTCGACCTCCTGCGGCGGCATCGGCCGGTCGTTGCGCTGCGGCGGCTTCAGCGCCTCGGAGACGCGGGCCGCGCCGGCACGGGGTTTTTCGGGGCTCTTGCGCTCATCGACGACCGGCGAGAGCAGCTCCATCATCTTGTCGAGCAAGTTGCGGCCGCGGAAGAACGCGTCGAACGCGGCGTCGAACACCGCGATCTCGTCGCGCTTGTGGACGAACACCGCCTGCAGCGCGGCGTAGACGTCGGTGCGCGAGCCGATCCCGGCCGCCTCGACCGCCCGCACCGCGTCGACCGCATGCGCCGGCCCGACCGGAAGGCCGGAATCGCGCAGCACCCTGGCGAACACGGCGATGTTCTCGGCGAGACGCCCCGTCGGGTCGGCGGAGGGATCCGCCGGCACGGCGGTGCCGGACGGCACGGTGTCGTCGACCGGCCGAGGCGAAAGGGACGCTGAGGTCATGCGCGCGGAACTCGTGGAACGCGGGTCATCGATGGCGCTACGGGGATACCTTGTGAGGAACGGGAGCCGGACGCGGCCACCGCCGCGCGTTCAGTGAACATAAGGAGGCGAAGGGGCGGTGTGAACCTCGGCGGTGCATTGCGGGAAGGCCCGGGGGGCTCGGGCTTCACCATGGAACAGTGGCGCGGCGCCTGTTCCCCGGAGCCAGCCGACGCTGAAGAAGCCCTGAGCCGGCCGGCGGCCGCGTCAAGGGTTCGCTTCGCCCGGCTGCGCCGGCCCTTGACCCGGCCGCCGCCCGTCTCCTGTCGGGCTTCAGCGACGGCTGGCTCCAGGGAACAGGCTCCGGGATCCGCCGTGCCTTGGGCGCGCGAGCGGCGGCGCCGTGGGTGCGTTCAGGGGCAGGGAGCGTGGAGTGTCGCGTCGGGCGTGGAGCGTTCGGGCGAGGTCGCGCGTAGGCGTTCCGGGGTCAGAGCGTGATCGCGAAGGCGAAATACTTGAACAGCGCCACCTGGCCGACGAGGCTGGCGAGGAGCGCGATGGCGACAACTTCGCGAGGAATATTGTGAAACATCGGCACTGACCTAGATGTCCTCGGTTATCGAGGAATTATGTCATGCCGGCCGCCGCGCAGCAAGCCGACCGGGCCGTTCGGGCCGGCGCCGCCCCGGGGGGACGGCGCGCGGGTCGCAGCCGGTCTCAGATCGCGCTGCCGGCGGACTGCGTGCGAAGCTCCTCGATGATGCGCTGCACCTCCGAACCGCGCAGCTTGGCGATGTCGTCCTGGTATTTCAGGAGGACGCCCAGCGTGTCATCCGCGACGCCCGGTTCCAGCACGAGCTGGTCGAGCTCCGCCAGCGCCTGCGCCCAGTCGAGCGTCTCCGCCACCCCCGGCGGCTTGAAGAGGTCGCCGGACCGCAGCCGCTGGACGAATGACACCACCTCGTCGGCAAGGCGCTGACCGGCGCCCGGCACCTTCCGCCGCACGATCTCCCGCTCCCGCGCCAGCGAGGGGTAGTCCACCCAGTGATAGAGGCAGCGGCGCTTCAGCGCGTCGTGGATCTCGCGCGTCCGGTTCGTGGTGATGATGACGATCGGCGCCTCGCGCGCCTTAACGGTGCCGAGCTCGGGGATCGTCACCTGGAAGTCCGACAGGATTTCCAGGAGGAAGGCCTCGAACGCCTCGTCGGCCCGGTCGAGCTCGTCGATCAGCAGGACGGGGGCCCCCTCGAGCGGTGTCTCCAGCGCCTCGAGCAGCGGGCGCTTGATCAGGAAACGCTCCGAGAAGACATCCTCGGTGGCGCCGTCCGTCGCCTCGGCCTGGCGGATCGCGATCATCTGCGCGGCGTAGTTCCACTCGTAGAGCGCGGCGGCCTGGTCGAGGCCCTCGTAGCACTGCAGGCGGATCAGCTTGCGGCCCAGCGCGTTGGCGAGGACCTTCGCGATCTCGGTCTTGCCGACGCCCGCCTCGCCTTCGAGAAAGAGAGGACGTTGCAGGCGCAGCGCCAGGAACAGGACGGTGGCGAGCGACCGGTCGGCAATGTAGTCCGCCGCGGCGAGGAGCGCCTCGGTCTCGTCGATGGATTGGGGCAGGGCGGTCACGAACGGCCTAAACGGTTGGTGTGGACGGTGAGGGGTAGCCCATGGGAGAGGATGAGGACAACCGTCAGGTGCTGTCCCCTGTCATGATCCGGCCGGAGGACGCGGCGGATGTCGCAGCCGTGCGACGCCTCGTGACGGCCGCGTTCGGCCGCGCGGACGAGGCCGAGCTCGTCGACCGTCTCCGTCCGGATGCGCTCGCCTTGGTCGCCATCGAGGGCGGGGGCGGCGCGGTCGTCGGACACGTCATGACCTCCCCCATGCGCGGCGTGGACGCCGTGGGGCTCGCCCCGCTCGCGGTCGCCGGGCCGTTCCGACGGCGCGGCGTCGGCGCGCGCCTCGTCGAGGCGGCGATCGCGGCCGCCCGCGAGGCGGGCCATGGCGGCGTCTTCGTCCTCGGCGATCCGCAATATTATGGACGCTTCGGTTTCAGGGCAGACGTCGCCGCGCGGTTCGGCTGCCGCTACGCCGGGCCGCATCTGATGGCGCTGGAATTGCGGCCCGGCGCGCTCGGGCCGGGCGGAACGGTCGACTATCACCGCGCGTTCGGCGGATGATCGTGTCAATTTTCCGCGCCAACCCCAGCCCTCCTTTACCGAATGATTTGAGCCGGCGGTAATCGGGGGCGGGCAAACCTCCGTCTCAATGAACAAGGCCAGGAGACGAACGATGAACGGCATGTTGCAGCACTTCACGGTCCTTCGGTCCGAGGAGCGTGCGCTCGACTGGGCAGCCGTTCTCGAGATCGTCACGCGCGAGCTGATCTTCCGCAACGCCGGGTCGGCGGTGTGCGGCGATGCGCTGGACATGGTCGTCGGCGGCACCAGGGTTCGGCTCGAACAGGTCGGCGCGCGCTACGAGGCCCCCGACGACGGGCTCGACCCGATCCGGGTCTGGGAGCCGTCCGCCGCACTGGGCGCGCACCAGTCGCATGTCAGGATGACCGTGACCCCGCGCGATTCCAGCGAGCTCGCGGCTCTCCTCGGCATGAAGGTCGGGCTCACGCTGGCAGCCGCGATCGCCGAGGCGGGCGGCGACGTCCTCGCCATCCACAGCCTCCCCAACGATCTCTTCCTGCCGCCCGACGTCGTCGAGACGGTGCTCGCCGCGTTCGGCTCGGGCGAGGTTCCGCACGAGATCCTGGTGCAGTACGCGCCCTACCATCCCCAGAACGACGGGCTTCACGGCACCGTCGGGATGATGACGAAGGGGCTGCTGCCGCTGACCGGCTTCGAGATCGCCGTCGCTCCGACGCTGACCGGCGGCTCGGAGGAGATGTACCAGTGCGCCGCTGCCGCCGTCCGCCGCCAGCTCGTCGAGGGCGTGCCGCTGCGCGACCGGGAGGAGATCGAGACCGACGCCGGGACGATGCTCGTCCGCCTGGTCGCAGAGTGGCTGATCCCCGGCGTGCCGATGGCGGTGCTGCTTCCGGCCGGGGCCCTGGTCGAGGCGGAGACGCTGTGCGTGCGGCCGGACCTCTCCGAGGCCCGCACCGGCGCCCCCGCGCCGGCGATGGCCCCCCGGCGGCGCAGCCTGCTCGCCCGGATCCTGGGCGCGGGGCTGAAGGGCGCGAACGACGGCGCGGCGTACTGATACCGCGCCTGCGGAGGGGGGCCGCGCCGTAAGCGGCGCCCCGCCGGCGCACGGCATCCCTCCGAAATGCATCGCGCCTGCGGCATGGAGTGGCTGGACCCAACTTCAGGAAGGCGCATTTATCTCCTGAGGCGCCCATCGCGGGCAAAGGGGATAATCATGAACCGACTGCGAGCTCTTCCGATCGCGCTCGTCGTGGCCGGAGCCGTCGCGGCACCCTGCGCGGCCATGGCCGCCGACGTGACGATCACCGTCGACGGCATCCAGCCGGGAACCGGCAACATCCTGGTCGCCCTGCAGACGGAGGACGAGTTCCTCTCCGGCGAGGGGACCTATTCCGCCGAGGTCCCGGCCGACGCCGATACCCTGACGACCGTCCTCGAAGGGGTCGTGCCGGGCGAATACGCGGTCGCCGTGGTGCACGACGAGAAC
The DNA here is from genome assembly GCF_003258595.1 of Acuticoccus sediminis. Classification (NCBI taxonomy): domain Bacteria; kingdom Pseudomonadati; phylum Pseudomonadota; class Alphaproteobacteria; order Hyphomicrobiales; family Amorphaceae; genus Acuticoccus; species Acuticoccus sediminis. The sequence continues at coordinate 688,709 of NZ_QHHQ01000004.1, read as the reverse complement.
GGCGACGGCACCTTCGCCCTCGGCGATGACGCACCGCTCGAACCGTGGGGCGTCTCCGGCGACCAGCTCGGCGATCCGACCTTCGAGTCCTCCAAGATCGTCGTCAGCGAGGACGGCGACAACAAGGTCACCGTCACCATCGCCTACCCGATGTAGGGCGCCCCGGCGGCCGGGTCCGCGGTTTCCGTGAAAGGGCTGCAACGGGACGTGAAACGGCCCGGCGTTTGCACGCCGGGTGGACTCCCTTAAGGTTCGTCTCGTTCCAATCTGGAGGCCCGCCGATGAATGCGCCCGTTCGCCACCGCTCCACGTGCCCGCACGACTGCCCTTCATGCTGCGCACTCGAGGTGGAGGTGGCCGACGGGCGGATCGGCCGCATCCGCGGCTCGGCCGCGAACAGCTACACGGCGGGTGTCATCTGCGCGAAGGTCGCCCGCTACGCCGAGCGCTCGCACCACAAGGACCGGGTGCTGCATCCGCTGCTCCGCGTCGGTCCCAAGGGCTCGGCGGACTTCAGGCGGATCACCTGGGACGAGGCGTTCGACCGCGTCGCCGAGGGATTCCTGAAGGTCGAGGCCGAGCACGGCTCACAGGCGGTCTGGCCCTACAACTACGCCGGCACGATGGGCCAGGTGCAGCGCGACGGGCTCCACCGCCTGCGCAACACCAAGCGCTACTCGCGCCAGTACGACACGATCTGCACCGCGATGTCCTACACCGGGTTCGTCGCCGCGACGGGGCGGCTCGCCGGACCCGACCCGCGCGAGATGCGCGTCTCCGACTGCATCGTCATCTGGGGCACCAACGCGGTGTCGACCCAGGTCAACGTCATGACCCACGCCATGGCCGCCCGCAAATCGCGCGGCGCCAAGGTCGTGGCGATCGACGTCTACGCCAACGACACCATCAGGCAGGCGGACATGGGGCTCGTGCTGCGGCCGGGCACCGACGCCGCGCTCGCCTGCGCCGTCATGCACGTCGCCTTCCGCGACGGCTACGCGGACCGCGAGTTCATGGCCAGCCACGCCGACGACCCGGCCGGCCTCGAGGCGCACCTCGCGACCCGCACGCCCGAGTGGGCGGCCACCATCACGGGGTTGCCGGTCGAGACGATCGAGGAGTTCGCGAGGCTCGTCGGCACCACGCCGAAGACCTACTTCCGCCTCGGCTACGGCTTCACCCGCCAGCGCAACGGCACGGCGGCGATGCACGCGGCGACCTCCATCGCGACGGTGCTCGGCTCCTGGAAGCACGAGGGCGGCGGCGCGTTCCACATCAACGGCGCCCTCTATCAGCTCGACAAGTCGATGATCGAAGGCTCCGACGCGCTGGACCCCACCACGCGCCGGCTCGACCAGTCGCAGATCGGCCGCATCCTCACCGGCGACGCCGAGGCCCTGCAGGGCGGTCCCAAGGTCGGCGCGATGCTCATCCAGAACACCAACCCGATGGTGGTGGCGCCCGAGCAGGCGCTGGTCCGCCAGGGGTTCGGGCGCGAGGACCTCTTCACGGTCGTCCACGAGCAGATGATGACCGAGACCGCCCGGATGGCCGACATCGTCCTGCCGGCGACGATGTTCACCGAGCATGACGACATCTACAAGGGCGGCGGCCACACGCACCTGATGCTCGGCCCCAAGCTCGTCGACGCGCCGGGGGAGGCGCTCGAGAACCACGTCGTGCTGTGCGAGATCGCCAGGCGGGTCGGCGCCGAGCACCCCGGCTTCCGGATGACCGCCCGGGAGCATATCGAGTGGATGGTGAAGGCCTCCGGCTACGACATGGAGGCGCTCGACCGCGACGGCTTCGTCGACCTCAATCCGGACTTCGAGACCGCCCACTACCTCGACGGGTTCGGCTACCCGGACGGGAAGTTCCGGTTCAGCCCGGACTGGACGAAGATCCCGCACAACAACAACGGCCCGATGGGCCCCGTCGGCGAGATGCCCCGCTTTCCCGACCAGTGGGACGTCATCGAGGCGGCCACCGAGCGTGAGCCGTTCCGCCTCGTCACGGCTCCGGCGCGCTCGTTCCTGAACTCCACCTTCAACGACACGCCGAGCTCCCTTGCCAAGGAGGGCGAGCCGGTGGTGATGGTCCACTCCGAGGACGCCGCGGCGGCGGGCATCGCCGACGGCTCGCTGGTGCGGCTCGTCAACGCCCGCGGCGCGGTACGGCTCAAGGCGAAGGTGTTCGACGGGGTCGTGCGCGGCACCCTCATCTGCGAGGGGCTTCACCGCAACGGGGACTTCCGCGACGGTCGCGGCATCAACATGCTGACCGGCGCGGACGCTGTCGCTCCCCACGGCGGCGCCGCCTTCCACGACGTCCGCGTCGCGCTGGAGGCCGTCGCCGACGAGGTGCTGGAGGAGGCCGCGGTCGCCGAGCCGGTCTGACCGTACGCGCGCCGGCGGACGTCCGCGAGGAGCGGGTCGCGAACATGAGGGCAGGGCCGGCAGGCCCGCGCGCATCGATGGCGCCTCCGGCCGGTCATCGTTCTGAAGGCGTGCGCCTTGCGCGGCCGGCCGTCTCGCCGGTCGCCGGAGGTCCCCCGCCGGTATGAGCGACGGGTCGGGGCGCGGGCCGACGCCAGCGCTCCCGGCACGGCGCGATGGCCGCGCATCCACCGCATCCACCACCGTTCCGGCACCTGACCGGCCGGGAGACGTCGCGGGCGTGCCCCGGTGGGGCCGGCGGCGCGGCCGGCAACCGCCGCGACAGCCCCGGACCACCTTCGGCGTGCAAACCAGCTTTCATGCAAGGTTTGCGACCATGGAGGTCCCGCGATGGGAGCGCTTGAGCGCCTCGCCGACGTGCTGGATGGATATACCGAACCCGCCGTGCGTCTCTCCGGCGTGGTCTGCGAGGCCAATCCCACCGACCGCTTCGTACGCGGCCTCTCCCGGCACGCCGCCCTCGGCGACCAGCTCCTGATCCACCACCACGACGGCGCGGCGCTGGCCGAAGTGGTGCGGATCGACCGCGAGCGCGTCACGGCCTCGCCCTACGAGCGGCGGCACGCGGCATTCATCGGCGCAGGGGCGGCACTGGTGGGCCGCTTCGAGCTGCGCCCCTGCGACGAGTGGCTGGGCCGCGTGGTCGACGCCCTCGGCCGGCCCCTCGACCACGGGGAGCCGCTCCCCCTCGGTCCGGTTCGCCGTGTCGACGCGGATCCGCCGAAGGCGATGAAGCGCGCGCCCCTCAACCGCGCCCTCAGGACGGGGGTGAAGGTGCTCGACATCTTCGCCCCGCTCGTCGAGGGCCAGCGGGTCGGCATCTTCGCCGGATCGGGCGTCGGCAAGTCGACCCTCCTCGGCATGATCGGCGCGGCGGCGACCTTCGACGTCGTCGTCGCCGCCCTCGTCGGCGAGCGCGGGCGCGAGGTGATGGAGACCCTCGACGGCCCGCTCGCCGAGCACCGGGACCGCACCGTCGCCGTCGTCTCCACCGGCGACGAGACGCCGATGATGCGCCGCCTTGCACCCATGACCGCGATGGCGGTCGCGGAATATTTCCGCGAGCAGGGCAAGCGCGTCCTCCTCGTGGTGGACAGTCTCACCCGCTACGCCCACGCCGCCCGCGACGTGGCCCTCGCCGCCGGCGAGCCGCCGGTCTCGCGCGGCTATCCCCCGTCGGTCTTCGCCGACATGGCGCGGCTCGTGGAGCGGGCGGGGCGGACGGGCCTGCTGGGCTCCATCACCGGCGTCTTCGCCGTCCTCGTCGACGGCGACGACATGGACGAGCCCGTCGCCGACACCGCGCGCGGCACCCTCGACGGGCACATCGTCCTTTCCCGCGCCATCGCCGAGCAGGGGAGGCTGCCGGCGGTGGATCCGCTGGCCTCTCTCTCGCGCCTCGCCGACAAGGCGTTCCGGCACGACGAGTGGGAGCTTTCGCGGCGCCTGCGCGCGCTCATCTCGCGGTTCGAGGACACGCGCGACCTGCGCCTGCTCGGGGGCTACAAGCCGGGCTCGGACGCCGAGCTCGACAAGGCCGTGCAGGTCGTCCCCCACGTCTACGAGGCCCTGGTGCAGATGCCGGCCGACAAGCCGTCCGAGGACGCTTTCGCCGAGCTTGCCGCGCTTCTCACCGGCCGCACCGCCGGCGGCGAGGCCGACCCGCCATCAGCCTGACACAAGCAGGAACACGCAAAACAGAATGCGTGTCGAGTGGACGGGCATGTCGGCCCGCGATCGCTAATCGGATCGGCGAGGCGCCCTGTTCCAACTTCGGGCGCCGACAAAAGGAAAGTCCATGAGCCTCTACAATATTCTTCGCACCGGCGTGTCGGGTATGAATGCCCATTCGTACCGCCTGGCCACCGTGGCGGACAACATCGCCAACGCCAATACAGTCGGATACAAGCGGGCGGACGCCGAATTCTCGTCCCTGATCCTGGATTCCGGGCCGGCGAACTACCAGTCCGGCGCGGTGACGGCCAACATCCACTACGAGGTGACGAAGCAGGGCGCGCTGACCTACACGCTGTCGTCGACCGACGTGGCCGTGCAGGGCGCCGGCTTCTTCGTCGTCGAGGACTCCAAGGGCGGCCACTACCTGACCCGCGCCGGCTCCTTCGTGGTCGACGGGCAGTCCGGCGACCTCGTGAATTCCGCCGGTTTCGCGCTGATGGGCTTCGCCTCCATCGATGGCGAGGAGCCGGTCATCACGCTGAACGACACGGCCGGCCTCGAGAAGGTCAACCTCGACTACATGAACATGCGCGCGACGCCGTCGACGACCGGCACCTTCCGTGCCAACCTCGACGCGGGCGCCGAGGTGATCGACCCGCAGAACGCGCCGAACACGATCTCGACGCCCGGCTCTAACGGCATCGACTCCGGCGGCAACGCAACCCTCGACGTCGCCTACACGGTGAAGAGCTCCATCGTCGCCTACGACGATCTCGGCCGCGAGAAGACGCTCGACGTCTACTGGACCAAGATCCAGGACTACGACCCGCTGGCCCCCACCGATCCCCAGTGGGAGGTCGTGATCTACGACCAGTCCAAGCGCAACACCGCCTACGAGACGGACTTCCCCTACGACATCCCGAACCCGCCGCTGGGTGCCGCCCAGGCCAGCGAGGCCTGGCTCGGCAAGGCCAACGTGACCTTCGACCCGACCAACGGCTCGATCATGGAGATCGAGACCATCGACGAGAACGGCAACTCCTCCGGCGCGATGGCGGTCGACCCGAACAACCCGGACGAGCAGGCGATCCTCTCCCTCGCGCTCCCCGACGCCGAGGACCGGCTGGAGCTGAACATCACCGGCACCACCCAGCTCGCCGCCGACTACGAGCCGCTGGAGGTCTACATCAACGGCAATGCGCCGGCGACGGTGCAGTCGGTCGGGATCTCCAACGACGGGCGCGTCTACGCGGTCTACGAGGACGGGGCGGAGGTGGAGTTCTACCGCCTGCCGCTCGCGAACGTCCCCTCGCCGGACCAGATGGAGCCGTTGCCGGGGAACGTCTACCGCATCACACCCTCGTCCGGTGACGTGCGGATCGGGCTGCCCAACGACGCCGGCAACGGCTCGCTGGTGGTCGGCGCGGTCGAGCAGTCGAACGTCGATCTGGCGTCCGAGCTGACCAACATGATCATCGCCCAGCGCGCCTACACCGCCAACTCCAAGAGCTTCCAGACGGGCAACGAGCTTCTCGAAGTCCTGATGAACCTCAAGCGCTAAGGGACCCGGCATGAGCCTCGACGTTGCAGCCAACGTCGCGCGGCAGTCGCTGATCGTCGCGCAGCAGCAAATCGCGCTTTCGAGCCGCAACGTCGCGGCGGCCGGCGACCCGACCCGCTCGCGGGCGAACGCCGGGCTCACCACCACCATCGACGGCGGCGTCCACGTCACCAGCGTGCGCCGCGCCGAGGACATCGCGCTCTTCACCCGCATGATCACGGCGACCAGCCGCACGGCGGAGGCCGACGCCGTCCTTGAGCACATGCTGGTCCTTGCCGACACGGTGGGCGACCCGGAGGACGACACCTCCGTCGCCGCGCTGATCGGCAAGCTGGAGCATGCCGTCGCCGACTACGCCAACGCGCCGGACGATCCGTTGTTCGGCCAGGCCTCCATCGAGGCGGCCCGCAATCTCGCCAACGCGCTGAACCGCGCGGCGAGCGAGCTCAACCTGCTGCGCGAGCAGGCCGACCGCGAGCTTTCCAACTCGGTCACCGAGGCCAACCGCCTGCTGCAGGACTTCGACGACGCCAACGACGCCGTCCGCAAGGCGATGTCGCTCGGCCAGGACCCGACGATGGACGAGGACCGGCGCGACGCGATCATCGCGGAGCTGTCGATCTACATGGGCGTGACCGTGCTGCGCCGGGACGGGGGCGACATGGCTCTCTTCACCGACAGCGGCATCACCCTCTACGACCAGTCCCCGCGCACGGTCGAGTTCACCCGCACCCCGGTCTACACCGTCGACACCCAGGGCGGCATCGTCCTCATCGACGGCATGCCAGTGACCGGGCCCGACGCGACGATGCCGCTGCAGAACGGTCTGATCGTCGGCCAGTCGCGCGTGCGAGACGAGGTGGCACCGACCTACCGCCTGCAGATCGACGAGATGGCCCGCGCGCTCGAGGAGATCTTCTCCGACACGAGCGGCAGCCTCTTCGTCACCAGCGGCGGGCCAGATTACGCGGGCACCATCGCGGTCGCCGCCGACGTCGACCCGCTGCAGGGGGGCTCGGTGGAGAACCTGCGCGACGGGAGCGGCAACCCGAGCGGCCTCGCGGCCTACTCGGACCGGCTGATGGCGATCGGCGAGGCGTTTGCGGACCTGCGCCTGTGGGACGCCGACGCGCAGCTCTCCGGCGAGACCACGATCCAGGACTTCGCCACCGAGTCGGTCGGCTTCATCGAGAAGATCCGCCTCGAGGCGACCGACCTCGCGACGCGCGAGCGCTCCATCCTCACCGGAGCGTCGGACGCCCTGTCCCGGGTCACCGGCATCAACCTGGATGACGAGTATGCCCAGCAACTCGCCATCGAGCGCAGCTTCGCCGCCTCGTCGCGGCTGATCACGCTCATCGACGAAATGTTCGACGAGCTTCTGAGGATCTTCTGATGCAAACGAACTACGTGTCGACGGCGGCCCTTCGCAACGCGCCGCGCTCGGAAATCGTCCGTCTGCAGTCCGAGCTGGCGGACCGGACGATCGAGATCGCCACCCAGCGGCACGCCGACGTCGGACTCGCCCTGGGGGCGGACACCGGGCGCACGGTGTCGACGCGCATGGACCTCGGCCTGGTGGAGACGCTGCTGATCGCGAACGGCTCGGCCACGGCCCGCCTCGAGCAGACGCAGACCGCGCTTGCCGACCTCGAGACCATCGCCTCGGAGATGCTGGCGTCCATGGTCGCGCTGCCGCCCGGCAACGCCGCCGCCACCACGCTGGAGATCCAGGCCGATTCCTACCTCGACCGCTTCGCCGACCGACTGAACGCCTCCGACGGCGGCTCCTACCTCTTCGGCGGCCAGCGCAGCGACGTCACCCCGATGGAGCGCTTCGACGACGGTCCGAAGGCGGCGATCGAGGCGGCGTTCCAGGCGAAGTTCGGCTTCCCCGTCGGTGATCCCGCCGCTGCGTCGATCACGGTCGCCGACATGCAGGACTTCCTCGCCAACGAGTTCGCCGCCGAGTTCGATATCGGCGCCTGGACGACCAACTGGTCGAGCGCCTCGTCCGACCGGATGGTGAGCCGCATCGCGCCGTCGGAGCGGATCGTGTCGTCCGTGACCGCCAACGAGGACGCCATGCGCACCATGGCCAAAGCCTTCGCGATGATCGCCGGGATGGACTTCTCCTCCTTCAATCAGGAGGTGCGCAACACGATCGTCTCCGAGGCGCGCATCATCATGGGCACGGCGATCACCGACGTCGTCAGCCTCAAGTCGATGCTGGGCTTCGCCGAGAACGCGATCACCCATGCCAACGAGCGCATGAGCCTCGCGCGGGACATCCTCACCCAGAAGACCGCCGACCTCGAAGGGGCCGACCCGGTGGATGCCAAGGTGCGCATCGACCTCATCACGACGCAGATCGAGATGAGCTACGCGCTCACCAACCAGCTCTCGCGGCTGTCCATCCTCAACTACGCCTAAAAGGAGAGCCTGCTTTGACGGCGAGTATCTATGCGGACGTGACGATGGGCTCCAGCGCCGTCGGCCGCGAGCAGGAGTGCGAGGCCTTCGATATCGGCATCGCCCTCATGGAAGCGGCCCGCGCCGAGCCCGACAGCTTCGACCGCACGCGAGACGCCGCCCGCCACGTGCAGACCCTCTGGGGCTTCCTCATCAAGGATCTGTCACAGCCTGCCAACGACCTCTCGGAGGAGCTCAAGGCGAACCTCATCTCCATCGGCCTTTGGGTCATCCGCGAGACCGACGCGATCCTTGGAGGCCACAAGTCCGATTGGACCCCCGTCATCGATATCAACAGAACCGTGCGCGAAGGACTGGCCACATGAACGCCTCGACCACTCGACGCTCCCCGCAGGCCGACGAGGGCCGGCGCGAGAGCCCCCGTCCCATGCACATCTCGCTGCGCGCGGGTGAGCGATTGTTCCTCAACGGGGCGGTCCTGCGCGTCGATCGCAAGGTGACGCTGGAGCTCCTGAACGACGCGACCTTCCTGCTGGAGAACCACGTCCTCCAGGTGGACGACACCAAGACGCCGATCCGGCAGCTCTATTTCGCCGTGCAGGCGATGCTGATGGATCCGGCCAACGCGGCCGCGAGCCGTACGCTCTTCGAGGCGATGGCGGCGGACGTCGCCTCGATCTTCCGCTCTCCGGCGCTGAAGGCCGGCATCCAGGAGGCGATGCGGCAGGTGATGGCCGAACGGCCCTTCCATGCCCTGAAGACCCTGCGCGGCCTCTTCGCGGAGGAGGCAGACGTCCTCGCCGGGACCGTCCTGGCGCCCGCGCCGGAGCGCCCGAAGCCGCTGGCGGAGGCGACCAAGCCGCTGACCGACGCCACGACGGCGCGGAGCCAGGGCGTGGTCGGCGACGCCGCGCTCGCAACCGCCGGCGAGCCGCGCCGGGCCGCCGCCGCGAACCTTCCGTCCCACTGATCCGCCACCACCGGACCCGACCATCGACGGTCGGCGACCAAGGAGCGATGCGATGTATTCCGTCACCTCGGTGCCCGCGACCCCGCCGCCCGGCGCCACGACGACCACCACCGCGACCGAAGGCTTCACGCCCACCAGCGCGTCGTCGATGGACTACGATTCCTTCCTGCAGCTCCTGGTGACGCAGATGCAGCACCAGGACCCGCTCAACCCGATGGACGACACCGAGTACATCGCCCAGCTCGCCACGTTCTCGAACGTCGAGCAGAACATCATGACCAACCAGCGCCTCGACGCCGTGCTGACCGCGCAGGCCCTCGGCGACGCCGGCGCGATGATCGGCCGGACCGTGACGACGGCGGAGGGGCAGTCCGGCGTCGTGAGCGAGGTGCAGGTCACCTCGTCCGGCATGACGGTGGTCTTCGAGGACGGCACCACCGCGCCCGTCGGCGCCGGCGCGACGATCAGCTGACCATGACCGAGGTCGACGCCATCGACATCGTCCAGCAGGCGATCTTCACCGTCCTCATCGCGTCATCGCCCGTGGTGGCGGTGGCGATGGTCGTCGGTGTCACCATCTCGCTGCTCCAGGCCCTGACGCAGGTGCAGGAGATGACGCTGACCTTCATCCCGAAGATCATCGCCATCCTCGTCGTCGCGGCCCTCTCCGCGAGCTTCATCGGTGCGCATATCTACGCCATGACCGAGGAGATCTATTCGAGGATCGCCACCGGGTTCTGAGCGAACCGCCGCCGGACGGGGGTTCTGCGGCCCGCCCTCGTCCGCGGGCGGTGCCCAGAAGGCGGGCAGGCAGTGCCCTTCGAACGTTCAGTTTTTTTGTTGGGACCCATCAAAACAATTCGTTCGACTACGAACGAGAGCGAGCCCATCTACGGTTCAAGTCACCAGCCGGTCCTCTCCTGCGGACCCGACCCGCTGCTCTGAACCATCGAAAAAGTGCTGTCCCTGGACAGGCGATTCCCGCCTGGCCACGGGCAGCTTCTTGCGCCGTTAGGAGGCCAACCATGACGACCAACACGACCGTGGCCCGCTCGCGCGGCACGTCCATCCTCGGGGCGATCGCGCAGAAGCTGCGTCACGCCTACACGATCCGTCGCCGTCGCGCCGCGTTCGCGCGGATGCTGAACCTCGACCATCACGTCCTCGAGGACATCGGCCTGACCCGCGCCGACATCTACTGGGGCATGTCCCTTCCGCTCGAGGAGAACGCTGCCGTCGTCGTCCGCAACAAGCGGATCGCCGACCGCCGGTACGGCCGCTGAAAGCCGCATACGGGGACGGCCGCGCCGGTCGCTGACTAACGGCCCTCGAAGTGAGGGGCCCGTTTCTCGGCGAACGCTGCGCGGCCCTCCACGTAGTCGTCGCTCGCATCGGCGGCATCGACGAGGCGCCACGCCTCCTCCATCAGGGTCGGCTCGGCCCCGTCCGCCACTGCGCGGACCGCCACCTTCGCCGCCGCCAGGCTGAGCGGCGCATTCTCCGCCAGACGGGCGACCAGACGCTCCAGCGCGTCGTCCACCTCCTCGTCCGACAGAACCTCGTGGACCGCGCCCATCACGAAGGCGCGCTGAACCGGCAGGCGGCCGGCCGTCAGCATGATCCACCGCGCCATCGATTCACCGAAGATCCGGATGAGCCGCGCCACCCCGCGCGGGTCGTACCCGAGGCCGAGACGGGCCGCCGGGACCATGAAGAACGCGTCCTCCGTCGCCACCCGCACGTCGCACGACAGCGCCAGCGCCGCGCCGGCCCCGACCACCGGGCCCTCGAGCCGCGCCACCGTCGGCTGGCGGATCGCCTCGATCGCCCGGCAGGACAGCTCGAGCTGGTCGTCGTAGACGCGCGCATTGGCGGCGTCCGAGCGGTCGTCGGCGAAGCCGGTGATGTCCGCCCCGGCCGAGAACACCTCGCCCGCGCCGCGGAAGATCACCGCCCGCACGTCCGCGTCGGCGCTCACCGAGACCGCGAAGTCCTCAAGCTCGCGCCACATTCCGAGCGAGATCGCGTTGCGCCGCGCCGGGTTCACGAGCGTCGCGGTCACGACCGCGCCATCGCGGGACACGTCGACGTGGGGCATCTCGGACATCGTCAGCCTTTCGAATTCCATCCGCCCGCCATGCCGGGCGCTTGCAGGGCTTAGGTTGTTGCAGGTGCCGGCGCAACCGTGCCGTCGGGCCGGCGCCGAAGGGCACGGGCGTCACCCGGGGACATCGGGGCGTCACCAGGGAACACGCCGGGGACCGCCGGTCGGCGCGGGTCAGGGGATGCGGCGGTAGCGGGTCGGGAGGAGGCCGAGCGCGTTGAGGCGCGCGATCGTCTCCGATAGCGGCTCGATCGCGGTGCGGTGGTGGTAGCCGTTCGCGTGCAGCAGGCGACACTCGTCCAGCATGATGCCGACATGGCCGCGCCAGAAGACGAGGTCGCCGCGTTCGAGGTCCGGAAGCGGGTCGTGCGGCAGCATCTCGCCGAGTTCGGCCGCCTGCATGTCGCTGTCGCGCGGAGCGATCCGGCCGGCCATCTGCAGTGCGAGCTGCACGAGGCCGGAGCAGTCGATCCCGAGCCACGACTTGCCGCCCCACAGGTACGGCGTGCCGACGAACGTCTCCGCCACCGCGACCCAGTCGCGCGCCGCCCGGTTCGCGAGCGTGCAGTGCTGCGTCAGCACGTAGCCGGCTGCGGCCTTGTGGAAGTTCTCGCTGCCGTGCCGCTCCATGTCGCCGGCCGGGAAGACCGCGCCCATCGGGAGGCGCATCACCGGGGAGACCTTGATCGAGGGTTCCGGGAAGACGAGCGCCAGCGGGACGGAGACCTTGTGGAGCGACTGCTTGGCCTCCAGCGGCGCCTCGGGCGCCAGCGCGGTGTGCTCGACGTAGCCCACGTAGGAATCGGCCGTGCTCTGCACCCAGCACCAGTCGCCGTCGCGGTCGAAGACGTTGACCCGCTCGCCATAGAGAAGCTCGGTGTCGACCGGGGCGTCCGGGGCGGGGCGGCGGCGCAGCGCGACCGTCGGCGCGGCGACCACCCGCGGCTCGCCGGCGACAAAGCGCTGCGCGTCGACGCGGCCCCTGAGAGCCGCGTCGGCGAGGTCGGGACGGACGGCGTTGCGGCGGGCGTCGAGCGTGTCGCTCACGCGCCGTACCGGACGGCCAGCCAGTGGTAGAGCGCGCGGATCGCCTGGGCCTCGCCGCCCTTCGGACGGCCGGGCCGTGCCTCGCCGTTCCAGGCGTAGAGGTCGAAGTGCACGTAGGAGTGCGCCTCCGCCACGAAGCGGTTGAGGAACAGCGCCGCCGTGATCGACCCCGCGAAGGCCTGGGAGGAGATGTGGTTCACGTCCGCGATCTCGGACTTGAGCCACTTGTCGTAGCGCGGCCAGAGCGGCAGGCGCCACACCGGGTCGTGTACGTCCTCGCCGGAGACGGTCAGCTCCTGCGCCAGCACGTCGTCGTGGGTGAACATCGCCGGCAGGTCCGGGCCGAGGGCGACGCGCGCGGCGCCGGTGAGGGTGGCGAAGTCGATCAGGAGCTCCGGCGCCTCGGCGTCGGCGTAGGTGAGGGCGTCGGCGAGGACGAGGCGGCCCTCCGCGTCCGTGTTGCCGATCTCGACCGAGAGGCCCTTGCGCGAGCGCAGGACGTCGCCGGGCCGGAAGGCGGCGCTGCCGATCGCGTTCTCCGCCGCGCCGATCAGCACGCGCAGCCGGATCGGCAGGTCCGCGTCCATGATCATCTGCGCGAGGCCGAGCGCCTGCGCCGCGCCGCCCATGTCCTTCTTCATGAGGAGCATCGCGCTCGCCGGCTTGATGTCGAGGCCGCCGGTGTCGAACACCACGCCCTTGCCGACCAGCGTGACCTTCGGCGCGCTCTCGTCGCCCCAGGTCATGTCGATGAGGAGGGGCGGGCGGTTCGACGCCGCGCCCACCGCCGCGATCATGGGGAAGCCGGTCTCTAGGTCCTCGCCGTCGGTGATCTCGACCGTCGCGGCGTACTCGCGCGCGAGCGCCTGCGCGGCGTCGGCGAGCTCGGCCGGGCCGAGGTCGTTGGCGGGGGTGTTGATGAGGTCGCGCGTCAGCGAGACGGCCCTGGCGACGCGCCGCACGTCGACCGCGTCGACCCCCTCCGGCGCGACCAGCTTGGCCGTGCGCTCGGGGACCGTCTTGTAGCTGTCGTAGCGGTAGAGGCCGAGGAGGAAGGCGAGGGTGGCGGCCGTCGGATCGCGCCAGTTCTCGCCGAGCGCGAAGGTGGCTCCGGGGAATCTCGCGAGGGCGGCCGCGGCGAAGGGGTCGCTGTCGTCGCCGGTGCCGACCAGCACCATGGCGATGCGTCCGGCCACGTCGGGGAGGGCGAGGACCTGGCCCGCGGACCCGTCGAAGCCGTTGGCCTCGGCGAAGGCGGCGTGTTCACGCGACAGGCGGGCGAGGAAGTCTTCGGATTTCGCTTTGGGGACGGAATGGACCGGGGCCGGCCGCTCCGCTTCGTGTCGACCGACGATCATAGGCTCTATTGTGACTTCAGGAGGTCCATCCAAGACCAGATAGCATGTCGAGGACCGGGCCTCCAGCCGCGAAAAGCGCGATGACCACGGCGGCCACAAGAAGGGCAGCAACCATGGGCAGCTCGCTCAAAGCCTCGGCGCGCGGTGCCTTCGCACCACGACGCACTCTCGGCATGTCGGCCCCATTTGCCATGTCCTTGCGACCCTCGTCCGCCGGTTTCATCGCCCACGAACCTCACTGGCTCGTCTTGTTGCGAGGTTAACGTCGGCGTTTCCGCGAATTTGGCGAGGGTCTTTAGCGCGTTACGGTAAACCAGTGGTATTCGCGTTCCGTCAAAGCGAGACGAGCCGCTTAATCCTGACCGGCGTTGCAGAATCGTCAGGGGATCCGCGGCGAATCGCGGAGTTCGGCGCCGCCTGCCCGGGCCGCCCGATCCGGCGTGACGGAACCGGGAACAGGCGCGGTTAACGCGCCCATCACTTCTGCGCCACCGCGTGCACAAGAGGTCGCAGGCAACAAAACGCGCGTTCGCACGCCGCTCCGGGCGGTGCGAGTCGCGGCTTTCGCCGGGGGGAGGGGGTGTTCGGGCGCCATGACGGCGAATCGGCCGCGGAAGTCCGGGTTGCCGGACGGTCCGGCGGCCAGGGCGGCTGAGGCCCCGGTGCCGCCGTTTGGGGCCGGGCGGGTCGTCCAACGTGTGCCGCGGCTCGCAAGCCGCGGCCAGGTCGGCCGTCGCGGGCGACGGCCGGTGAGCGGACGGTCAGATCGTCTGGTTGTAGGCGCCGACTTCCGGGTTCTCGCGCAGGACGCCGTCGACGGCCTTGAACATCGCGCGCATGTTCTCCTCGCTCGTCGGGCTCTCTACCACGACCACCAGCTCGGGCTTGTTGGAGGAGGCGCGGACGAGGCCCCAGGTGCCGTCCTCGGCGACGACGCGCACGCCGTTCACCGTGATCAGCTCCTTGATCGGCTGCCCGGCGACCGCCTCGCCCGCCGCCTGCATGTCCTCGAAGCGCTTCACCACCCTGGTGACGACGTCGTACTTGATCTCGTCGTCGCAGTGGGGCGACATCGTCGGCGTCTGCCAGGTCTTCTGCAGCTCGCCGCGCAGCTGGGACATCGTCTTGTCCGGGTTGCGGTCCAGCATCTCCAGGATCGCGATGGCCGAGATGAGGCCGTCGTCATACCCCCGGCCGATCGGCTCGTTGAAGAAGAAGTGCCCCGACTTCTCGAAGCCCGCCACCGCGTGAAGCTCGTTGACGCGGCGCTTGATGTAGCTGTGGCCGGTCTTGAAGTAGTCGGTCTTGGCCTCGTTCTCCTTCAGGACCGGATCGGTCATGAAGAGGCCGGTCGACTTCACGTCGACGACGAACTGCGAGCCCTTCTTCAGCTTGGAGAGGTCGCGCGCCAGCATCACGCCGATGATGTCGGCGTAGATCTCGTCGCCGGTCTCGGTGATCACGCCGCAGCGGTCGCCGTCGCCGTCGAAGCCGAATCCGACGTCCGCGCCGTGCTCCTTCACCGCGTGGGCGATGGCGTGGAGCATCTCCATGTCTTCGGGGTTCGGGTTGTAGCGCGGGAAGGTGAAGTCGAGCTCGGCGTCCAGCGGGATCACCTCCACGCCCAGCCGCTCGAGCGTCTGCGGGGCGAAGGCACCGGCGGTGCCGTTGCCGCAGGCCGCCACGACCTTCAGCTTCCGCTTGATCTTCCGGTCCTTCACGAGGTCGTCCATGTAGACCTTCGGGAAGTCGTTCACGAAGACGTACGAGCCGCCGCCCGGCAAGTCGAACGCGGCGTTGAGGACGATCTCCTTCAGCCGGCCCATCTCGTCCGGACCGAAGGTGCGCGGGCGGTCGGCGCCCATCTTCACGCCGGTCCAGCCGTTCTCGTTGTGGGAGGCCGTGACCATCGCAACCGCGGGGACGTCCAGCGCGAATTGCGCGAAGTAGGCCATCGGCGTCACGGCGAGGCCGATGTCGTGCACCTTGCACCCCGCCGCCATCATGCCTTGGATCAGGGCAAGCTTGATGGACGAGGAGTAGGAGCGGAAGTCGTGTCCGGTCACGACTTCACGCGGCTTGCCCATCTCGCCGAGAATCGTCCCGATTCCCATGCCAAGGGCCTGTACGCCCATAAGGTTGAGTTCTTTGCCGAAGAGCCAGCGAGCGTCGTACTCGCGGAAGCCGGTCGGCTTCACCATGGGCTCCGACTCGTACGCGTACGTGTTCGGTGTCAGCTGCGGCTGCGGTTTTGGAAACATGCTAGGGCTCAGCTCCGGCGGCGAGTCATCTCGCCTGAGCCGTAGCCGGTATCCCTCGGCATATAAAGGGGGTTGTATTGTACGGTGCCGATTCGATGATCAGGTTGCCGTTTTCTCAATGGGTTGCGCCGCGGGTCGCGATGCCGCGCCCGCCGGTTGCGCGCTCGCGACGCGCGCCAGATCCGCGTTCAGCGCCCCCGCATACTCGCGCGCGTCGACCTCGAGGGTATAGCGCGCGGCGTTGAGGTAGCTCTTCGCGACGGACTGGCGGTGCCGCTCGACTTCGGCCGTCATCTCGGCCGGAGCGGGGAGTGACAGCCGGCCCGACAGCAGCGCCGCCATCCACCGCGCCTGCACCTCCACCAGCGGGATCGTCGGGCCGATCGGCTGCAGCAGGCCGGCGAACATGAGGTTGGGGTGCGAGGTGGAGACGATGCGGCGGTAGAGCGCCGGCGGCACGCCTTCCCCGACCGCGAACACCGCGTGGTCGAGGAAGGGGAAGGTCGTCCTGTAGCCGGTGGCGTAGACGATGGCGTCGACCTTCTCGCGGGTGCCGTCGACGAAGGCGATCTCGCCGCCCTCGAGGCGGGAGACGTTCGGCTTCATGCGGATCCAGCCGTGTCCGAGGTAGGGCAGCAGGTCCTGCGACAGGGTCGCGTGCTCGCGCCACACCGGGTGCTCGGGGAGGGGCACGCCGAACCGCTCCTGCCGGCCATATGTGAGGCGGGCGAGCCTGGCGAAAACCGACCGCGCGACCGGGACCGGAAGCCTGAACCGGCGGATCAGGGCGCCGAGAACCCGGTCGGTCGGGATGCCGCCGACATATTTGGGCATGATCCACGCGCTGCGGCGGGTGGACAGGAGCGTCGCCTCCGCCGACTTGGCGACGTCGACCGCGATGTCCACCGCGGAGTTGCCGATGCCGACCACCAGCACGCGCTTTCCCGCGTAGGGCCCGGCGGTCCGGTAGTGGTGGGAGTGGGTCACCGTCCCGTCGAACGTTCCGGGGAAGTCCGGCATGCGCGGGTCGGAGAGATGGCCGTTGGCGACGATCACCGTCCGGTAGTGCGTCGTCGTGCGCGGGCCGCCGGCGGTCGGCTCGGTGGTGACGTCGAACCCTTCGCCGGCGGGCGTGACCGCGACGACCGTGGTGCCGAAGCGGATACGGTCGCGCAGCGCGAAGCGGTCCGCATAACGCTCGAAATGGGCGAGCATCTGGCCGTGCGAGGGGTAGTCCGGCAGGCTCTCGGCGAGCGGAAAGTCCGGCCAGGCGAGGCTCTGCCGCGAGGAATCGATATGCAGGCTGCGGTACGCCGAGGAGGTGCCGCTGTCGTTCTCGTAGCGCCACATCCCGCCGATGTCGGATCCGCGCTCGACGCCTTCGACCGCCACGCCGGCCTCGGCGAGCGCCTTGATCGCGGTGAGGCCGGACACGCCCGCGCCGATGACGCAGACGTCCGCCCCGGCGGTTTCGCCCCGTGAGACTGCGGTCTCTGCCATGGCACTTCGCTCCCTCGTCACCGGTTGCTGCCGAGCGGCGGGTTGGCCCGCCGTCCTCGCGGGAAAGTCCCGCATCGCTTTGCGGCGAACCATCTGAAACGGCGCATGCAAGGTCAATGCGCGCCGCCGTTCTTTGGTACCGCCAAGCGAGACAATGCGGGAATTCGGCTCGCCTTCGACGGGGAAGTGCCTATTCTCGGCGTCTTCATTGCAGGAGGCGGTGTCATGCAGCGCGAGACGGGTGTCACGCAGCGCGAGACGAAGGAGCGGGCCGACCGGCAGGGCGAGACCGTCGCCAGCGTCTCGCGGGCCGTCGCGGCGATCCGCTGCGTCGCGCGGGCGGGCGCCGAGGGCCGGCGCCTGTCGGACGTGGCGCGCGAGATCGGCCTCCACAAGGCGACCGCCGCCCGCGCCCTCGCGAGCCTCACCGAGCTCGACGTGCTGCGCCGGGACGACGACCGCCGCTACCGGATCGCGCCGCAGTTCCTGGAGACGCTCGGCCTTCCGGTCTCGCTCGGGACACTGCGCCAGCGCGCCCACGCCGAGGTCATGGACCTCGTCGACAAGGTGGAGGACACGGGGCTCGTCTCCGTCCGCAGCGGCCTTGAATCGCTGTGCATCGACCGGCACGTCGGCCGTTACCCGCTGCAGGCCCTGTCGCTCGACGTCGGCCGGCGGCGCCCGCTGGGGGCGGGGGCCGGCAGCCTCGCGCTCCTCGCCTGGCTGCCGGAGGACGAGCGCGAG
This sequence comes from Acuticoccus sediminis, assembly GCF_003258595.1. Lineage (NCBI taxonomy): Bacteria > Pseudomonadati > Pseudomonadota > Alphaproteobacteria > Hyphomicrobiales > Amorphaceae > Acuticoccus > Acuticoccus sediminis. The sequence goes on along the minus strand of NZ_QHHQ01000004.1, from coordinate 670,598 downwards.
GCGATCATCGACGCGCTCGGGCCCCGGCTCGACCCCTACCGCTCCGTCACGCCCGCCTCGATCCGCCACCACGCCGAGGTCGCGCGGCGCGAGGGCTACACCTACCTGCCGGACTACGTCGTGACCGGGATGACCGGCATCGGCGCCCCGGTTCGCGAGCCGTCGGGGCTGATCGTCGCCGCGGTCTCGGTCGCGGGCGTGGGCGACCGCCTCAAGGGATCGCGGCGAGAGGAGGTGGCGCGTCTCGTGGTCGACGCCTGCGCGCGGATCGAGGCGCGCCTCGCCGGCTGCCCCCCGGCCCCTGTCCGGTAGCGACCTGGCGCGCCTCGGCCGCCGGCGGGGCGGTGGCTTGCCGTCACGGCGTCAGCGCCCGCGCGAGGCCTTCATCAGCGGGCCGAGGTCGTAGTCGAGCGGGGCGAGCGCATCGCGCGTGAGGGGCGCGTCGCCGGCCATCAGGCGGCGGGCCTGCATGTGGGTTCGGCCGTCGTTGATGGTCTCGACCGCCGTCAGCACGTCGCCGTCGAAGCGCAGGACCGCGCCGTCCCCGCGCAGCACGCTGTCGTCCTCGGGTGAGGAGAGCCCGGCGATCTGCAGCTTCCAGTCCGCCTGGTCGGACCAGAACCAGGGCACCGCCGCGTAGGCGTCGGTCGATCCCTTGACGAGACGCTTCGCGATCGTCCGCGCATGGTCGACCGCCGCCTGCACGCTTTCGAGCCGGACGGGGCGGCCCGTCCGCGGGTCCGGGAAAACCGCGCAGTCGCCGAGGGCGGAGATGTCCGGGTCGGCGGTGGCGAGCTGCGTGTCGACGACGACGCCGTTGGCCACCGTGAGGCCGGCCGCCGCGGCAAGCTCCGCGTTGGGCCGGACGCCGGCGGCGAGCAGGACCATGTCCGCCGCGATCACCGTTCCGTCCGCGAGCGCGATTCCCGTCTCGGTCACCTCGGCCACCGGCTGGCCGAGGAGCACCTCGGTCCCCATCCCGCGGTGCATGTCGAGGAAGCGGGCGGAGACCTCCGGCGAGACGACCCGCGCCATCAGCCGCGTCGCCGCCTCCGCGACCGTCACGGTATGGCCGAGCGCCCGCGCGACCGCCGCGAACTCCAGCCCGATGAAGCCGCCGCCGATGACCGCGATCCGTCGCGGCCCGGCGAGGTGGTCGCGCAGCCGCGCCGCGTCCGCGAGCGTCCTGAGGTCGACGGTCCGCTCGAGGCCCGGGATCGGCGGGCGCAGGTTGCGCGTGCCGGTCGCGATGATGAGGTGGTCGTACGGGAAGCGCCGGTCACCGGCGACGACCGCCTTGCCCTCGCGGTCGATCGCCTCGACCCGCGTGGCGTTGACGAGCGTGATGTCGTGGGCCTCGAAGAAGGCGGCGGGGCGGAGCTCCAGCTCGTCGGCGACGCCCGTCTTCAGATAGGCCTTGGAGAGCGGCGGGCGCTGGTAGGGCAGCCCCGTCTCGTCGCCGATCAGGACGATCTCGCCCCTGAACCCCTCCTGGCGGAGGCTGGCGGCGGCCTGAAACCCCCCTTGCCCCGCACCGACGATGACGATCCGACCGCTCTCCACGTCGCCTTCACTCCCTTGCCGCCGCCCGGCTCCGGTCCGGGCGCGGCGTACTGGTACGCCGGTTCCGGGCGACGTTCAAAGCCCGTCGTCGCGGCGCTCGAGTGCGCCCGCGTCGATGCGCCGTGGAATCGGTTTGGACGGAGGGTCCCGGCTGCGGCCGCCGCGACCGTGCTAGGAGCCGTGCACCGCGAAGCTCTCCAGCGGGGCGGCGGTGGGGGCGATGGGCCGGAAGCGCTCGCGCACGCCGACCGGTTCGAGGGTCCGTTCCACCAGGATCAGCGTGTTGGGCTCGTAGTCGTTGCAGAGGTCGCGGGCGTAGCCGAGCTCCTCCAGCGCGACGGGCATCGCCGCCTGTCGCGACGGCGCGCCGTAGTGGGCGACGAAATGGTCCGCGAGGGCCTCGGCGCACGCCTGCCATTCGCGTTCGGTGATCGGTGCGACCGCCACCACGGAGGCACGGCCGAAGGTCTCGAGGCCGAGCCAGCCGTGCGCGAACGCCTGCCGGCGCTTGCCGGTGAGGTCCGCCTCCGTCCAGTTGGAGTAGGCGAACGCGCCGGAGATCACCCACTCGCCGGGCTCGGCGGCATGCTCGAAGACGTTGAGGTCGCTCTCGTCGAGGCGGATCACGCGGGCGAGATGGGTCATTGCAGCATCGTCGTGAGAGGGAGCGTGCGCGTCCGGCCGTCGCACGAGACGAGGAGCCCGCCGCGCTCGTCGATGCCCAGCATGCGTCCGGCGACGGGGGCGGCGATCTCGCCGCCGACGTCGTCGCAGGCCGCCGTCCAGGTCGGGCCGATGGCGGCGAAGCCGTCGTCGACGAAGCGGTTGATCCAGACCAGCATGTGGCGCGACAGGCTCTCCAGGATCGCCCTCCCGCCGATCGGCTCGAACCCTTCCTCGGCGAGGGTGGTGCGTTCGGGGGTGTCGCCGGGACGGTCGCCCGGCGTGTAGAGCGGGATGTCGACGGCGACGACCAGCCAGTCGGGCTCGGCGTCCGGGTCGTCGTGGCTCGCCGCCGCGCGCCAGACCGGGCCGACGGCGCCGTTGAGCCGCGCGCGATCGGGCCAGACGAGGTGGACCGCCAGCTCCGGAGGTCCCAGCGCGCCGAGGCTGTCGACCAGCGCGAGCTGCAGCGCGAAGACCACGCCGACGGCGTCCGCCAGCGGCAGCTCCGGGGCGAGGACGATGGCGGCCGACAGCGCGCCCTCCGTCTCGCGGTAGAGGATGGTCCCAGGCCGCACCCCCGCCGCCGCCCGCTCCACCGCCGCGGCGAACGGGTCGGTGCCGACCGCCTCGCCGGAGAGGAGCGGCGGGAAGAGCGGGGCGTCGGCGAGGTCGCTCACCGGAGCGCGTCCGAGGCGATGAGGGCGTCCGCGACCGCGAAGAAGGCCTCCGCCTGCGGGCTCTCCGGCTTCAGCACCACGATGGGCGCGCCGCCGTCACCGGCGACGCGGATGTCGAGGTCGAGCGGGATCTCGCCGAGGAAGGGGACGCCGAGCTTCTCCGCCTCCGCCTTCGCGCCGCCGTGGCCGAAGGGGTGGTGGACCTTGCCGCACCCGTCGCACACGAAGGCGGACATGTTCTCGATGAGGCCGAGGATGGGCGTGCCCATCTTGCGGAACATGTCGATGCCCTTGCGCGCGTCGATCAGCGCGATGTCCTGCGGGGTGGAGACGACGACCGCACCCGCGACGTCGGCGTTCTGGCAGAGCGTCATCTGCACGTCGCCGGTGCCGGGCGGCAGGTCGACGACCAGGACGTCGAGGCGGCCCCACTGCACCTGGCTCAGCATCTGCTGCAGCGCCCCCATCAGCATCGGGCCGCGCCAGACGAGCGCCTCGTCCTCGCCCACCATCAGGCCGAGCGACATGAGCGTCACGCCGTGGTTGCGGTGGGGCAGGATGATCCTGCCGTCCGGGCTCGAGGGACGGCCGGAGACGCCCAGCATGCGCGGCTGGCTGGGTCCGTAGACGTCCGCGTCCAGCATGCCGACCTTCTTGCCGCGCGCGGCGAGCGCGACGGCGAGGTTCGCCGCGACCGTCGACTTGCCGACGCCCCCCTTGCCGGACGCGACGGCGATCACCGTCTTCACACCGGCGGGGTTCTGCGGCTTCTGCGGCGCCGCGGGGGCGGCGGCCGTGTGCGCGTGCGAGTGCGCGTGGGGGCGCGGCGGGGCCGGGCTCTCGGCGTGCGGCATCGTGCGCGGGGCGCCGGCGACGGCGTGCGCGGTCATGATCGCGCTGACGCGCTCCACGCCCGGGAGCGCCGCGACGGCCCGCTCGGCCGCCGCGCGGACCGGCTCCATCGCGGCTCCGCGCGCGGCGTCGACCTCCAGGATGAAGCTCACCTGGCCGTCGCGGATGGTCAGCGCCTTGACCTGGTCGGCGGTGATGATGTCCGTCCCGCGCCCCGGATCGAGGATCTGGGCGAGCGCGGCGCGGACGGCAGCCTCATCGACCATCGGCGGGCATGTCGATGGAGCCGTCGACCTCGTGGGTGAGGCCGAGCGACTCGACCGTCAGGGTGACCTTCGCGCTGACCGGGCCGGCGGGGAGGGCGCCGGCCTCGCGCGCGGCGCGCACCGCCTCCTCGATCTCGCGCTGGGAGGTGACGCCGACCGTCTTGAGGAACTTGCGCAGGCTCATGTTGAAGGCGTCAGGCGTCGTGTCGGTCATTCGGGTTCTCCGGTGGGCCGGTGCGGCCCGTCAGTTCATCTTCTTGTTGCGTTCGATCTCGTCCGCGGTGGTCATGATCCGCGGCCGGTCGCCCATGCGGAAGGGCGAGCTGTCGGAATGGTACTGCGCGTTCACCCGGCAATCATCGCACATCTGGATCAGCCGCACATTGTCGGAGCCGGAGTACATCCAGTGCTTGCCCGCCAGCTTCTCCACCACGCGCTCGATCGTCGAGCGCACGCCGAACGGCTTGCCGCAGGATATGCACTCGAACGGCTCCTCCTCGTTGAGGACGCGGTGCGTCATCGCCGCGTTCGCGAGGTCGAGCTGCGGCACGAGCGCGATAGCGTTCTCGGGACAGGCCGTCCGGCAGATGCCGCACTGGACGCAGGCCGTCTCCTGGAAGCGCACCTGCGGCTTGTCCGGGTTGTCGGCGAGCGCGCCGGTGGGGCAGAGCGAGACGCAGGCAAGGCACAGCGTGCAGGCGCCGGTGTCGATGGCGATGGCGCCGTAGGGGGCCCGTTCGGTGAGAGCGATCGGACCGGGGACCTCCCCGCCGGCCGCCTTCGCCAGCGCCTTCGCGGCAAGGCGGGTCACCTCGCGCCGGCCGCCGAGCGGCAGGATGGGTTCGGTCGCGGGCGGGGCGGGCGCGGCGGTCCACAGCGCCTCCTCGAGGGCGTCCGGGTCGGACGGGGCGAGGCTCGCGATGCGTCCCGGATCCCCGCCGGTTCCGGTGACGATGGCCCGGGCGGTCGCGATCTCGCGGGCGAGACTGTCGGCGTCGGTGCGCGGGCTCTCGAGGACCGCCGCCGACGCGAAGCCGACGCCGAGCGCGGCCATCAGCTCGGCGTGGCCGACGAGCTCCACGTTGGGGACCTCCAGCGGAATGACGTCCGGCGGCAGGCCCCGCCCGAAACGCGCCGAGAGGGCGATCATCTCGCTCCCGAACGCGGCGTCGTGGAAGAGGACGCGCGGCGCGGTTCCGCCGGCCCTGCGGAAGGCGCGGGCGAGGGTGGAGAGCTGCGCGAAGAGGCTCTCGACCGGCGGAGCGTCGTAGGATGCGGCGCCGGTCGGGCACACCGCCGCGCACTCGCCGCAGCCGGCGCAGATCAGCGGGTCGATCGCCACCGTGTCGCCGGCCGAGGTGATGGCGCCTGTGGGACAGAGGTCGAGGCAGCGGGTGCAGCCCGTCTGGCTGGCCCGCGAGTGGGCGCACAGCGCCGGGTCGAACCGAACGTAGAGCGGCTTCTCGAAGGTGCCGACCAGCTCGGCCGCCTCGGCGACGGCGCGGGCGACGTCGGCGGGGCTCTTCGGGTCGGCCCTCACGTAGCCGTCGCGCTTGTGGGGTGCCGGGACGAAGGCGGGGCCGCCGGTGAGGTCGAGGACGATGTCGCAAGCCGAGCGGGCGCCGTCGATGGCCGGGCCGAACGCGGCGCCGCCGCGCCCCGCCGGGTCGGCGGCGGCGTAGCCGTCGACGGTGACGTCGAAGCGACCGAGGGCGCCGCCGAGGTTGCGCACGCGGCCGAGCGCGACGTCGAAGAGGTCGGTCGGCACGAGGTCGCCGGGCGGTTCGGCGAGGAGGCAGGTGACCGAGAGCGTCTCCGCGAGCTTGGCGGCGGCATGCAGCGCGGCGTCCCCGCCGGCCGGCGCCGTTCCGCCGAGGATCAGGCAGACGCCGCCCGAGGTGATCTCCATCGCCGGGGCGGGCGGCACGGGGAGCGCGGCGAGCGCCAGCAGAGCGGCCTGCTTGGCGTGGGCCTCCGCCGCGTCGGTCCAGCCGGCGCGGTCACGGATGTCCACCGTTTGGAGCCGGTCGCCGGCGCCCATTTCGCTCGCGAGGTCGGTGAACTGACGCGTCTGTTGGCCGCAGGCGATCATCGTCGTACCCGCCGCCAGCGCGCCCTCCGCGACGGCGATCTCCGCCGTGCAGAGCCGCTCGCAGACGCGCACGCCCTTGGCACCGACCGCCGCGCCGGCGGTGTCCGCATCGACGGACTGGCTGGCGCCGCAGGTGCACAGGAGCAGGTGATCGACTGACATGGCGAACTCCGTACGGATCAACCGGGGCGTGCGGCTTGCCGGGTCCTTCCTTTGACATTGTCTAAATCATAATTCTACCTTGAACGATCAAAGGGGGAGCGACATGGACGACGCGGCGACCGGTCCGGAGCCGATCCCGTCCCGCACGGCGAAGCTGCCGGTCGGGGTGGTCGTTCGGCGCACGCCCGGCCGCACCCGCTGGGCGAGGTGGGTCTACATGCCCGTCGCCCTTCTCCCCGGCGCGGGTTCGGCCGACTGGCGCACCCTGCGCGAGGAGGACGACGCCGCCGAGTATCATGCCGCGACGCTCTCGCTGGACCTCTTCCGCACCGACGTCGAGGCCTACCGCGTGTCGCTGTCGATGACGCCGCCCTCGGTCTTCGTCGTGATGCGGCCGACCGGGCCACGCCGGGACGAGCGGCCGGAGCTCGTCGCGCTCACCGCCTCCGCGTACGAGGCGCAGGACTATACCGACAGCGGCGAGATGCAGGTCGAGCCGGTGGCCATGCCCGACGGCCTCGCAGCCTTCGTCGAGGCGTTCGTGACCGCCCACTACGTCGACGAAGAGTTCGTGAAGCGGCGGCGTGACAAGCAGCGCGTCGACCTCGTCGAGGACGGGGTCGGGGACAAGCGCATCCGCCAGCTCGCCGACGTCTACCGCGTGCCGAGCCAGCAGAAGCGGGGGCCCGGCGGATGACGGGCGTTCTGGAGCGCTGGTCGCGCCGCAAGCGCGGCCTCGAGCAGGACCCGGCAGCCGAGCCGCCGCTGGCGCCCGAGGCGGCCGAGGCGGCCGAGGCGCTCGCGCCGGAGACCGGAGGGACGACGGAAACCGCTCCCGCCGGCCCGGAGTCGGAGGCGGAGTTCCTGGAGCGGACGGGGCTCGCCGATCCCGACGCGCTGGCGCCGGACGCGGACTTTTCTGCCTACCTGAAGGGCGCGGTGCCGGACGCCATCCGCCGCCGCGCGATGCGCCGGCTCTGGCGCAGCAACCCCGTGTTCGCCAACCTCGACGGCCTCGTCGACTACGCCGAGGACTATACCGACGCGGCGACCTCGCCCGGCGTCCTGCAGACGGCCTACGCGATCGGCCGAGGCTTTCGAAGGGCGGCCGCAAGGGTCGATGCCGCGTTGCCGGCGGACGCCCCGGCCCCGGACACATCCGCGACGACCGAGGGGATGGACGCACCGGCCGGGTCGCATTTGTCCGATGTTGCTGGCGGCGGACCGGGCGCGGTCCCGGGCGGCGACGCGCGAACCGTCGATGCCTCCCGGACTGGTTGCGGGGATGCCGCGGCAGATGGCCTCATCCCCGCCTCGCAGGACGGCCCCGGGGGCGGCCAGCCGACACGTGGCGGCAAGGGTGGCGAAAGCGCGGAATCGGCGGCGAACGGGCCGACGGCCCGGCCCGCCGGGCCGCCTCATGATGGCGAAAACGTGGCCGATACGCCGGTGCGGCGCGCACCGCGCATGCGCTTCGAGGTCTCCTGAGAGTCCGTCGCGGTTCGCGCCGGGATCCGGGACAAGTCCGGCTCGACGGCACCACAACCTTGCCACGATCCCGGATCAAGTTTAGCCTTAATTCAAGTCAGGTGTGTAATTAAAAGAATTCTGAGAATGCCTGCTCAGACGGCCCACGATCCCAGGCGGGAGGCGCCTGCCAACGTCGATCAATCTCCGATCGCGGACGAAGAGGCCGTGCGGGCCGACCTTTACGGTCTGCTCGCGGCGCTCCTCTCGGATCCGCCGGATGCGACGACGCTCGGCCATCTTGCAAGTCTGTCCGGCGACCAGAGCCCGATCGGCCAGTCCGTCACCGCGCTGTCGAAGGTCGCGGCGCAGACCGAGCCGCGTGCCGCAGAGCGCGAATACAACGCGCTCTTCATCGGCATCGGCCGCGGCGAACTGGTGCCCTACGCCAGCTACTACCTGACGGGATTCCTCAACGAGAAGCCGCTCGCGGTCCTGCGCGGCCACATGCGCCAGCTCGGCATCGCCCGCTCGGACGCGACGCGCGACCCCGAGGACCACGTCGCCAGCCTCTGCGAGATGATGGCCGGCCTGATCCGCGGCGACTACGGCACGCGCCTGTCGGTCGCCGACCAGGAGGCCTTCTTCAACACCCACATCGCCCCCTGGGCCGGCCACTTCTTCGCCGACCTCGAGGGCGCGTCGGGCTCGCTCCTCTACGCGCCCGTCGGCGCGATGGGGCGGGCCTTCATGGACATCGAGATCGAGGCCTTCCGGATGGCCTCCGCCGCGGCTTCATCCGCTTCAGGGAGAACGCAATGACACAACAGAGCGACAAGCCCGCCGGCGCCACGCGGCGCGATGCGCTGAAGCTCGTCGGGCTCGGCGCACCGGCCGTCGCGGCGGCCACCGTGGCGGGCGCGGCACCGGCCGAGGCCACCACCGAGACGCCGGAGACCACCGGACTGCGCAAGACCGCGCACGTGTCGAAATACCTGGAGACCGCCCGGTTCTGAGCCGGACGCCGGTCACATGACGTGTCGGCCGCGCTGGTTCGGCCGACCACCGAGAAGCGGGCGCCAACGGCGCGAGGGAGAGGTACGATGCTGAGGAAGACTTCCACCGGGGCGGCAACGGCACCGCGCGGCGGCGCCATCTTCGCCCGAGCGGCGCAGAAGACGGTCGATCGGCGGACCTTCTTGCGGGGATCGGGCCTCGCGGTCGGTGGTCTCGCGGCCTTCGGCGCGCTGCGCCCCGGCCGAACCGCCAGGGCCGCCAGCGAGACGATCGACCCGGCGACGCCGACGGTGATCAAGAAGTCCGTCTGCACCCACTGCTCCGTCGGCTGCACCGTGATCGCCGAGGTGCAGGACGGCGTCTGGACCGGGCAGGAGCCCGGATGGGACAGCCCCTTCAACCTCGGCTCCCACTGCGCCAAGGGCGCCTCGGTCCGCGAGCACGCCCACGGCGAGCGCCGGCTGAAATACCCGATGAAGATGGTCGGCGGCGAGTGGACCCGCGTGTCCTGGGACGACGCGATCAACGAGATCGGCGACCAGATGCTGAAGATCCGCGAGACGTCGGGTCCGGACTCGGTCTACTGGCTCGGCTCGGCCAAGCACTCGAACGAGCAAGCGTACCTGATGCGCAAGTTCGCCGCGTACTGGGGCACCAACAACGTCGACCACCAGGCGCGCATCTGCCACTCCACCACCGTCGCGGGCGTCGCGAACACGTGGGGGTATGGCGCGATGACCAACTCCTACAACGACATCCACAACTCGAAGGCGATCTTCATCATCGGCGGCAACCCCGCCGAGGCGCACCCGGTGTCCCTGCTCCACGTGCTGCGGGCCAAGGAGCAGAACAACGCGCCGCTGATCGTCTGCGACCCGCGCTTCACCCGCACCGCCGCCCACGCCACCGAGTTCGTGCGCATGCGCCCCGGCAGCGACGTCGCGCTGGTCTGGGGCCTGCTGTGGCACATCTTCCAGAACGAGTGGGAGGACAAGGAGTTCATCCGCACGCGCGTCTGGGGCATGGACCAGATCCGCGAGGAAGTCGCCAAGTGGACGCCGGAGGAGACCGAGCGCGTCACCGGCGTTCCCGGCTCGCAGATGGAGCGCGTCGCCAAGACGCTGGTGGACAACAAGCCCGGCACCGTCATCTGGTGCATGGGCGGCACGCAGCACACCAACGGCAACAACAACACCCGCGCCTACTGCATCCTGCAGCTCGCCCTCGGCAACATGGGCGTCGCGGGCGGCGGCACGAACATCTTCCGCGGCCATGACAACGTGCAGGGCGCGACGGACCTCGGCGTCCTCGCCGACACGCTGCCGGGCTACTACGGCCTCACCGACGGATCGTGGGCCCACTGGGCGCGCGTCTGGGAGGAGGACCTCGGCTGGCTGAAGGACCGCTTCGCGGTCATGCCGGGCGCCGGCAAGGACGGCGCCGACCGGATGATGATCAACGAGAACGGCATCACCGTCAGCCGCTGGATCGACGGCGTGCTGGAGCCGAAGGAGAACATCGACCAGCCCGACAACACCAAGGCGATGGTGTTCTGGGGCCACGCGCCGAACTCGCTGACCCGCCTGCCGGACATGAAGGAGGCGATGGACAAGCTCGACCTCCTCGTGGTGATCGACCCCTATCCGACGGTCACCGCGGTGCTTCACGACCGCAAGGACGGCGTCTACCTCCTGCCGGCCTCGACCCAGTTCGAGACGTCCGGCTCGGTGACCGCGTCGAACCGCTCGCTGCAGTGGCGCGAGAAGGTGGTGGAGCCGCTGTTCGAGAGCCTGCCCGACCACGTCATCATGGCGAAGTTCGCCAAGAAGTTCGGGTTCGACGACCGCATCTTCCGCAACATCGAGATGAACGGCGACGAGCCGCTGATCGAGGACCTCACCCGCGAGTTCAACCGCGGCATGTGGACGATCGGCTACACCGGGCAGTCGCCGGAGCGCCTCAAGGCGCACATGGCCAACCAGCAGACCTTCGACCGCACCACGCTGCGGGCGAACGGCGGCCCCTGCGACGGCGACTTCTACGGCATGCCCTGGCCGGCCTGGGGCACGCCCGAGATGAACCATCCCGGCACCGCCAACCTCTACGACATGTCGATGCCGGTGGCCGAGGGCGGTCTCACCTTCCGCGCGCGCTTCGGCGTCGAGCGCGACGGTGACAACCTCCTCGCCGAGGGCGTCTACTCCAAGGACTCCGAGATCAAGGACGGCTACCCCGAGTTCACCATGGCGATGCTCCAGGAGCTCGGCTGGGACAAGGACCTGACGCCCTACGAGCGCAGGATGATCGAGTTCGTCTCCGGCTTCTCCGACCAGCGGCCCGAGGCCGGCGGGGAGGAGGTCGGCGAGACCGAGTTCCAGGGCGACCGCCCGTCCGACTACAACGAGAAGGTCGGCGGCGTGAACTGGAAGACCGACCTTTCGGGCGGCATCCAGCGCGTCGCGATCAAGCACGGCTGCGCCCCGTTCGGGAACGCCAAGGCCCGCGCCGTGGTGTGGACCTTCCCGGACCCGGTGCCGCTGCACCGCGAGCCGCTCTACTCGAGCCGCCGCGACCTCGTCGCCGACTACCCGACGTATGCGGACAAGAAGTTCTGGCGCGTGCCGACGCTCTACGCCTCGATCCAGGAGAAGGACTTCTCCGAGGAGTATCCGATCATCCTCACCTCCGGCCGTCTGGTGGAGTACGAGGGCGGCGGTGACGAGACCCGCTCCAACCCGTGGCTCGCCGAGCTGCAGCAGGAGATGTTCATCGAGGTGAACCCGCGCGACGCCAACAACCTCGGCGTGCGCGACGGCGGCTGGGTCTGGGTCGAGGGGCCGGAGGGCGGCAAGGTCCGCGTGAAGGCGCTGGTGACCGAGCGCGTCGGCGACGGCGTCGCCTTCATGCCGTTCCACTTCGGCGGTCACTACGAGGGCGAGGACCTGAGGTCGAAGTACCCGAAGGGCGCCGACCCGTACGTCCTGGGCGAGTCCACCAACACCGCCCAGACCTACGGCTACGACAGCGTCACCATGATGCAAGAAACCAAGGCCACGCTCTGCAAGATCTGGGCAGCGTAGGGGGAAACCGATGGCACGCGCAAAATTCCTGTGTGACTCCGAGCGCTGCATCGAGTGCAACGCCTGCGTCACCGCCTGCAAGAACGAGAACGAGGTGCCGTGGGGGATCAACCGCCGGAGGGTGGTGACGATCAACGACGGTCAGGCGGGCGAGCGGTCCATCTCGGTGGCCTGCATGCACTGCTCGGACGCCCCCTGCATGGCGGTCTGCCCGACGGACTGCTTCTACCAGACGTCCGACGGCATCGTGCTGCACTCCAAGGACCTGTGCATCGGCTGCGGCTACTGCTTCTACGCGTGCCCGTTCGGTGCGCCGCAGTACCCGCAGGCCGGCAACTTCGGCTCCCGCGGCAAGATGGACAAGTGCACCTTCTGCTCCGGCGGTCCGGAGCCGGACGGCTCGGCGGCCGAGTTCGCCAAGTACGGGCGCAACCGCATCGCCGAGGGCAAGCTGCCTCTCTGCGCGGAGATGTGCTCCACCAAGGCGCTCCTCGCCGGCGACGGTGACGACGTTTCCGACATCTACCGCGAGCGCGTCGTCGCCCGTGGCTTCGGCTCCGGTGCGTGGGGCTGGGGCACCGCCTACGGCGACCAGCAGCAGAACTGACGCGGCCAGAACCGACGCGGCATCGAACCCACGCCCATGGGCGGTCCGGCGGAGGCCCCAGCGCCCCCGCCGCCGGCAACGACAACAAGGAGACGCTCATGCGCTGGCTCGAAAAGTGCTGGCTTGCCGCCGTTCTTCTCGCGATGTTCGCGGGCCTCTTCCTCCAGCCCGCCGCGGCGCAGGAGCAGCTTCCGAGCAAGCCCGAGAGCGGGATCGCGCGGCAGCCGGGCGGCCTCAGCCGCGCCGACAGCCCGTCCGCCGACGACCAGCTCAACCGCATCCTCGCGCGCCAGCGCGGCGAGAACGCCCTCGAGCCCGTCCTGCGCACCGCGCCCGAGGCCGGCTCGGCAGGGGGCGCCGACCCGCATTCCGCGGCGACGATCGCCGGCCAGCTCGGCTCCGGCCTTTCCTATCCCGACGCCTACCGCGCGATCCGCTACGGCACCGAGGACGTGCGCACGACCGCGCACACCCCGGCCGCGGGCGTCCTCATCCAGACCGGCGGCATGGAGTGGCTCAAGGTGCGGCGCGGACCGCTGCGGGAGTGGGGCGGCTACCTGCTGATCGGCGTCATCGGCATCCTGGCGCTGTTCTTCCTGATCCGCGGGCGGATCCGCATCCGCGCCGGCAAGGCGGGCCGGACCATCCTGCGCTTCACCTTCATCGAGCGCTTCGCGCACTGGCTCCTGGCGGGCTCGTTCGTGCTGCTGGCGCTGTCCGGCCTCTTCATGCTCTTCGGCCGCAGCTACCTCATGGACGTGATGGGCAAGGAAGCCTACTCGGCCGGCGTCACCGCCACCAAGTGGGTGCACAACAACGTCTCCTGGGCCTTCATGCTGGGGCTCGTGATGGTGCTGTTGTTCTGGGTCTGGCACAATATCCCGTCCAGGACCGACTGGCAGTGGATCAAGGCCGGCGGCGGCATCATCGGCAAGGGACACCCGCATTCGAAGAAGTTCAACGCGGGCCAGAAGGTCGTCTTCTGGGTGACGATCCTGCTCGGCGCCTCGGTCTCGCTGACCGGCCTCGCGCTGCTCTTCCCGTTCGAGATGCCGATGTTCGCCAAGACCTTCCAGGCGATCGACTGGACCGGCATCCCCGGCCTCTTCGGCTGGCACCTGCCGACCCAGCTCGCCCCGCAGGAGGAGCAGCAGCTCGCCCAGCTCTGGCACTCCATCGTCGCCTTCGGGATGATGGCGGTGATCCTCGCCCACATCTACATCGGCACCATCGGCATGGAAGGCGCCTTCGACGCGATGGGCACCGGGCAGGTGGACATCAACTGGGCGCGTGAGCACCACGACCTGTGGGTCGCCAAGCGCGAGGCGGAAGCGGCCAGGCGCGGCGCACCGGACGGAGCCGTTGCCCCGGCCGAGTAGTCCGCGCGCGCTGCGGCCCGCGGTCCCCGTCGCGCCCGTCCTGTGCGCGGCCGTGGTGGCGGCGGTCCTCGCCGCCGCGCTGGCCGGTCTGCCGCGGCCGGCCGCAGCGAACCCTCCCGCGGGTACCTTCGCGGAGCGCCTGAGCGGGCACGGCGGCCCGGTCATGGACGTCGCCGCGACCCCGACCGACGCGCTGACCGCCTCGTTCGACAACTCCGTCGGCTACTGGGACCTCGCGACCGGGACGGCGCGCTGGCTGGAGGGCCACCGCGCGGCGGTGAAGTCCGTCACGCGGCTCTCGCCGACCCAGGCCGTTTCCTCCGGCGACGACTTCTCGGCGATTGTCTGGGACCTCGCGGCCGGCACGCCCATCCACCGGCTGGAGGGGCATCAGGGGACGGTGGCGGACGTCGCCGTGTCGCCCGGCGGGACGCGGATCGCCACGGCCGGGTGGGACGGCAGGATCGGCATCTGGTCCGCGGACGGCGCCCTGGAACGCTGGCTCACCGGGCACGACGGCGCCGTCAACGCGGTCGCGTTCGTCGACGATGCCACGCTCGCGAGCGCCTCGGCGGACGGCAGCCTGCGCGTCTGGTCGCTCGCGACCGGGGCGGAGACGCGGGTGCTCGCCCGGCACGGCTTCGCCATCAACGTCCTCGCCGTCAACGCCGCCGCCGGCTGGATCGCCTACGGGGCCGTCGACGGGGTCACGCGCGTCGCCTCCCTCGCGGACGGGACCACCGTCGCCGACCTCTCCGCCGGCCGCCGGCCCGTGCTGGCGCTGGCCCTTTCGCCGGACTGCGGCCAGCTCGCCATCGGCGACGGGGAGGGCCACGTCATGGTGGTGGAGACGAACGGGTGGACGGTCACCTCCGACAGCGCGGCCACCGCGCGCGGGCCGGTGTGGGCGCTGTCCTTCGCGGACGACGCCCACCTCGTCGCCGGCGGGATCGACGACAGCGCCGCCGTCATCGCCGCGACCGGCATCACGGCTCCGGTGCTCGGCGCCGTGCAGCGCCCGTTCCTGCGTCCGCCGGAGGAGATGGACAACGGGGAGCGGCAGTTCCAGCGCAAGTGCAGCGTCTGCCACACCCTCACCGGCGGCGGCGACCGCCGCGCCGGACCGACCCTCGCCGGGATCATCGGCCGCCCGGCCGGCACGGTGCCGGGCTACCGGTATTCGGAAATGCTGTCCCACAGCGATATCATCTGGTCCGAGGCGACCCTCGGCGCGCTCTTCGACCTCGGTCCCGAGCACTACGTGCCGGGTTCGAACATGCCGATGCAGCGCATCACCGATGCCAGGGACCGGCACGATTTGATCGACTTCCTGCGCCAGAACACGGAGTGACACACCCCATGCGCGCGATGCTTCTCTCCTTCGTCATGATCGCCGTGATCTCGGTCGGGGCGTACTACGTGCTCAACAGCGAGCTCGTGGGCTGGTCCACGGCCGAGCGCACGGCCGCCCCGGACTCCGTCCGCCTCAACTGACCGCGCGAGCCGGAGCCGGGCCGCGGGGCGCCGAGCCCCGAGGCATGCGCGTGCGGGCGTCCGCACCGCGATTTTGGCGTATCATCATCTTGCGCGAATTGATTCATTTCGGGCGGGTGATGCGCTAGGGGAACGCTCCGGCGCGTTGGGGACACACGTTGACGATCGTGGAGCGAGAGACGAAAGCACCAGTCTACCTGACCACCCGCGAGGTGGCCGACCTCCTGCGCGTGAAGGAACGCAAGGTCTACGAGCTTGCCGCCGCGGGGGAGATCCCGCACCGCCGTGTCACCGGCAAGCTGCTCTTCCCCAAGGACGAGATCGACGCCTGGATCAGCGGCGAGCCGGTCGGGACGCGTCAGGCCGAGCGGCCGGCCGTCGTGGTCGGCTCGCACGACCCGCTGCTCGACTGGGCGCTGCGCGAGTCGCGCTCGGGCCTCGCGGCGCTGCTGGACGGCAGCGGCGACGGGCTGGAGCGCTTCCTGCGCGGGGAGGCGGCGCTCGCGGCCATGCATGTCCCTGAAGACGAGGGCTGGAACATCGAGACGGTCGCCGCGGCGCGGCCGACGAACGTCGTGCTGATCGCCTTCGCCCGCCGGCGGCAGGGCCTCATCCATTCCAGCGCCGCGACGGGGCCGCTGTCGGGCTTCGCCGATCTCGCGGGGCGGCGCGTGGTCCTGCGCCAGCCGGGGTCCGGCACGCGCTCGCTGCACGACCGCCTCTGCGAGGAGGCGGGCGTGGCCGGGTCCATCGTGGCGCACGAGACCGTCGCACGGACCGAGACGGACGCCGCCGCGACGGTCTATGCCGGCGACGCCGACGCCGCGCTGGGCCTCGAGGCGGTGGCGCGGCAGTTCCGGCTGGACTTCCTGCCGCTGGTGGAGGAGCGGTTCGACCTCCTCGTCGACCGCCACGCCTATTTCACCCCTCCGGTGCAGCAGCTGATGGCGTTCTGCCGGACGCCCGCCTTCGCCGCGAAGGCGGACGCGATGGGAGGCTACGACGTCTCCGAGGTCGGAACGGTCCGCTGGCTCTCCGCCTGATGCGGGCCGCGCCCGACCGGCGGATCAGTCGGGGCGGGCGTTGGGAAAGAAGAGCTGCTGCCCGTCGACCTTGTAGTCGGCGATGACGTCCTGGCCCTCGTCGGAGAGGACCCAGTCGATGAAGGACTGTCCCGCCTCCGCCTTCACGTTCGGATGCTTCTCCGGGTTCACCAGGATGATGCCGTACTGGTTGAAGAGCTTCGGGTCTCCCTCGACGGCGATCGCGTAGTCGCCCTTGTTGCCGAAGGCGATCCAGGTGGCGCGGTCGGTCATGATGTAGGCGCCCATGCCGGTGCCGGTATTGAGCGTGGCGCCCATCCCCGAGCCCGTCTCGCGGTACCACCCGCCGGAGGCTGACGCGACGTCGATGCCGGCCTCCTTCCAGAGGCGGAGCTCGGCCTTGTTGGTGCCCGAGTCGTCGCCGCGCGAGGCGAACGGCGCCTCGGATCCGGCGATCCTGGAGAGGGCGGCGACGACGTCCTTCGAACCGGCGATCCCGGCCGGATCGGACGGCGGGCCGACGATGACGAAGTCGTTGTACATCACGTCGTGGCGCGAGACGCCCTCGCCGGACGCCACGAACTTCTCCTCCGCCGGCTTGGCGTGTACGAAGAGGACGTCGCCGTCGCCGTTCGCGGCGTTCTTGATGGCCTGCCCGGTGCCGACGGCGACGACGCGCACCTCGATCCCGGTCTTGTCGGTGAACTTCGGCAGCATGAAGTCGAACAGGCCGGAGTTCTGCGTCGACGTGGTCGACTGCACGACGATGAAGTCGTCCGCCGCGTCGGCGGCGCCGGCGAGCGACACGGCGAAGAGGCCGGCCGCGGCGAGGGCGAGAAATTGGCGTCGGATCATCAGGAAGCCTCCCGTTGGTCGTTTCGTGTTCGTGAGGGCGCGTCAGGCGGGATCAAGGTAGAGCCGGCCGTCGAGCCAGGCGCGGAACGGCTCGGACTGCGGCGCGTCGAGGACGCGGCTCGCCGGCCCGTGCTCGGCGACGCGTCCCCGGTGAAGGAAGACGACGTCGTCGGCGAGCCGCTCGGCCTGCCCGCGGTCGTGGGTCACCATGACGATGGTCACCCCGGCGGCGCGCGCGTCGTCGATCAGCCCCTCGATGGCATGCGTGGAGGCCGGATCGAGGCTCGCGGTGGGCTCGTCCAGGAACAGGAGCTCGGGCTCGGTCACCAGCGCACGGGCGAGGGCCAGCCGCTGCTGTTCGCCGCCGGAGAGGAGCCGGGCGGGCTGCGCTGCGAGAGCCGTCAGGCGGGCACGCTCGAGCGCCTCGTCGACGCGGGCGGCGCGGTCGCGGGAGGCGATGCCGCGCACCCCGAGGGCGAAGGCGACGTTCGCCCGGGCCGAGCGGCGCAGCATGACCGGGCGCTGGAACACCATCGCCTGATGGCGCCGCGCAGCGCGGTCCAGCGGGCTGCCGCGCCACAGGACGGCACCGCCGGTGGGGGCGATGAGGCCGTGGAGAAGGCGCAGCAGGAGGCTCTTTCCCGCCCCGTTGGCACCGAGCACGACGGTGCTTCGGCCCGGGCGCACGGCGAGGCGCACACCATCCACCAGCCGCCGCCCGCGTACGGCGAAGGTGACGTCACGCGCCTCGACGAGCGGGGCGGCGAGGGGGACGACACTCGCGCCGGGCTCCGGGGCGATGGGGCGCAGCGCTTCAGGCATAGGCCGACCGGGCCGCGGAGGCGCGTACCGCCATCACGAGGGCGTTGACGATGAAAGCGATCGCCAGGAGCACCACGCCGAGCGCCAGCGCGAGGCTGAGGTTCCCCTTCGAGGTTTCGAGCGCGATGGTCGTCGTCATCACGCGGGTGACGTGGTTGATGTTGCCGCCGACGATGATGACGGCGCCGACCTCGGCGATGGCCCGGCCGAAGCCGGCGAGCGCCACCGTGAGAAGGCTGTAGCGCGCATCCCAGAGGAGGGCGCCGACGCGGTCCGTCCCGCGCACCCCGAGGGAGGCGAACTGCTCGGCATATTCGCTGTTGAGGTCCTCGATCACCTGCCGGGTCAGCGCCGCGACGATGGGGGTCACGAGGATCGTCTGCGCGATCACCATCGCGGTCGGCGTGTAGAGAAGCCCGAGGACGCCGAGCGGTCCCGACGCGGAGAGCGTCAGGTAGACGCCGAGGCCGACCACGACGGGCGGCAGCCCCATCAGCGCATTGAGGACGACGGCGAGGGCGGTCCGGCCCGGGAAGCGGAAGGCGCCGGCGGCCGCGCCGATCGGCAGGCCGAAGAGGCACGCGAGGACGACGGCCGAGAGGGTCACGCGCAGCGACAGCCCGATGATCTCCATGAGAGCCGGGTCACCGGAGAGGACGAGGCCGAACGCGTCGGCCACTGCGCTACCTAGGCTTTCCATGCATTCTTCCCGAGCACACGCACAGAATGCATGAGAACGACACTTTTTTCACCCCCAAAGATGCCTGCGCGCCACTCGACACCGCGGCGAGGCGCCGCGCGCACGGCCGGCTCTGCGGCCGATGCGGTGTGACGCATGACGGCACTCGTGCGGCGCCGGGAGGTGCGCCGTGCGCCGTCTACCCTTGTCGGGGCCGGGAAGCGATCGGGGAAACAGATGGTTACGGGCGCCGGGTCCGGCGTCAGGCGAGCTCGGAGTACCCGAGCGCGGCGGCCTCGGCGGCGTATTGCGCCACGATCGCGTAGTCGTCGACGGTCACGGGAACGACGTCGACGAGGCCGATCGCGGCGCGGGCGTCGGCGATGGCGGGATCGGCCACCGCCCCGCGCAGCGCGTGGAAGAGTTGGACACGCAGCACGGGATCCGCGTCGCCCCGCGTCACGAAGGGGAGGGACGGGCTCGGTGCCGTCTCCGCCAGGATCCGCAGGCCGTCCACGAGATCCGGCCGGTGGCGCGCCGCGATGGCGAAGGTCACCGCGTCGACGGCCGCGACGTCCGCCTCGCCCTGCTGCACCGCGGTGAGGCTGGCAACATGGCCGCCCGTTTCCTGGACGGAGGCGAACATCGGCTTGCCCCCCGCGAGCGGTGCCAGGGCGTGGCGGAAGAGGTTCATGCCGGTGTTGCTGTCGCGGCCGTTCATCGCGGCGCGCGTCCCCGCGACGTCGGCGAGCGAACGGGCGGGCGCCTCCTCGCGCACGACGATCACGCTGACATGGCGGGGACCGTCGCAGCCGGGCCAGGCGTAGACCGGCGCCGCGATCGGCCGGACAACCCCGGCGAGCGACGTCACCAGCGGAAAGCCGCACGTCTGCGCCAGAAGGAGGTTCGGGTCGTGCCAGATCGCGTCGTGCGAGCGGTCCCGGTCGAGCACCGCCGGCACGTCCGGGACCCCGGCGTCGCGCAGCCGCAATGCGACGGCGGTCCAGATGCGGTCGTTGGCCGCCGAGACCCACGGCGCGTCGTACATGCCGAGGCTCGCGGTTTGCGCGCCGCCCGGCGCCGGATGGGTCGCGGTCATTAGGATCGGGTCAGCCGTTTGCGATCATGGGGGCAGTCCAGAGACGCGGCCGGGCAGGGAGCATCGGCCACCGGCCAGCCTTCGGACCTGGTGTCGAAGGAGGCGGGTCGTTCAGGAGTGTAGCGTCCGGCCGGCCGCATGGGTAGGCAGCGGTTCACCGCTCCGGTGCGGCCGCGGCCTGCAGCGCCACCGCGGGGCCGCCCGTCGCCACGGGGTCCCCCGGGACACGGCCCGCCGGATGCTGCGGCATGTCGTGCCGCCGAACGAGGAAGCGCCGCGCGATCTCGCCGTAGCCGCGATAGACCAGCCCTCCGTTGCGGGAAATCAACGCTTCGCGATGTTGCGCATACCACCCCGGGAGGCGGTACCACGGCAACGTCGGTCGGGCATGGTGCGCGGCATGCAGGTTGTTGTGCAGGTAGAGGAGCCCGAGCACCGGCGCCTTCTCCACGATTGCCGTCCGGTGGCACACGTCGTCCTCCGCCCGATGCTCCGCGAATGAGCGCACCAGCAGCAGCGACGTCGCCGCGTAGACGATGCCGAGGTAGACCCACGGCGACATCCCGCAGACGACCGAGACCCATGCGAGGACGGCGGCGGCACCGAGGCCATGGCGGATCCAGATCCGCCGGATCACGCGGTCGCCGCGCCGGATGGCGCACATCTCGGACGCGATGAACCGCGAAATGCACCACGCCGGGCCGATCAGCATGCGCCCCGAGAGCGTCGTCTGCGCGCCCACCAGCAACCGCGCCCACGGCGACAGCGCGGACCAGTCGGCGGGCGCCCAGTAGTAGGACTCCGGGTCGTCGAGCGGGTCCGTCAGCCGCTCGTCCCGGTGGTGCGCGAGATGCAGCATCCGGTACCGCGCGAACGGAACCCAGAGCGACAGCGGCACGAAGCCGAGCGCCCGGTTCACCGCCCGCCAGCGCGTCGGATGCCCGTGAACGATCTCGTGCTGCAGCGACGAATGCCACGCGACCACCCACACGAGGGCCGGCACCAGGATGAGCGCCGGGACCGCAGCGTGGAAGTACGTCAGCGTCAGCCAGCCGCCGTAGACGGCGGCCGTGAGGGCCACGGTCGGCCATTCGACCGCGGTCCGGTCCGAAAACCGGTCGTCCGAAGAGGGGGGTAGGATCGCGACCTGGGGCATGTGCCCAGAATGTGGCGCTCCCGGGGCACCCGCAACGAGGGACTTCGAGAGAAACCGAGGGAGTTGTCGCGCCTTTCGGCCAAAGCGTGATATTTATCCGGAAACGCGATATTGCGAGGAGGGGATGTTGATTGCCCAGCGCCGCGCCGTCGTCAAAAGCTTCCGCGAGCGGCTGCAGGTCGTCATGGACCGGTCGGCCCTGACCCCCTCCGCCTACGCCCGGACCGTCGGGATCGACCGCTCGACGCTCGCCCAGCTCCTCGCCCCCGCCAACGAGCGGCTCCCCCGCGCCGAGACCCTCGCCGCCATCGCCACCCTCGCCGGCGTCTCCGTCGACTGGCTCCTCGGCCTCACCAGCCAGGAGCGGCCGGGCGCGGAAGTCATCGAGCCCGTCAGCGTCGAGGGCGGCGCCCATTCGCCCATCGACGACCGCTTCCTGCGCTGGTACGCCGAGGCCGAGACCGCCGGCTACCGCATCCGCTCCGTGCCCCGCAGCTTTCCGGACTTCCTGAAATCCGCCGAGGTGATGCGCTACGAGTACGCCCAGTGGCCGGAGATCGACGAGGCCGCCACCGTCCGCTGGGCCATGGAGCGGCGCGCGCAGATGCGCCAGTCCGCCCTCTCGCAGGAGTCCTGCGTGCCCCTCCAGGCGCTCGAGGCCTTCGCCCGCGGAACCGGCCAGTGGCAGGACCTCCCCGCCGAGATCCGCCGCCAGCAGCTCGGCGAGATGTCCGAGATCTGCCGCGAGCTCTACCCGAGCCTCACCTTCCACCTCTACGACCTGAAGCAGACCTACTCGGCCCCGTTCACCGTGTTCAGCCCCCAGCGGGCGATGATCTACATCGGCGCGCTGTTCTTCATGTTCACCGCCACCGAGCACGTGCGCGCCCTCAACCGCCGCTTCGACGACCTCATCCGCGCCGCGGTCGTGCAGCCGAACGACGTCTGCGACGTGATCGCCGGTCTGGCGGACGAGGTGCGGTGAAGGCATGGCGGCTCCGGCGAGCGGGACGGCCGCGGGGCTCAGGCTTCACCAGGGAACAGGGCTGGGCGCCTGTCCCCCGGAGCCAGCCATCGCTGATTGAAGCCCTGCGCCGGGTCGGGACGGGCCGCAAGGCACGCTCCGCTCTTCGGCCTTGCACCCCGTCCCGCCCCGGCGCTCTTCGGGCTTCAGCGATGGCTGGCTCCGGGGAACAGGCTCAGGCCGGGACCTGCGGTGGCGCCCCAGGACGGGACGTCCGTGCCGGAGGAGGACGGGACGTGCGTGCCGGAGGAGGACGGGACGTCCGTACCGGAGGAGGATGGACGACGGCGCGATGTGGGGTCGCGGCCGGCAGATCGGCTCAGCGGCGAGCCGGGCGACTGGCCGGCGGCGACGGTGGGGCGGGCCCTATTGGGCCGCCGCCTCGGTCATCGGGGTCAGGAAGGCCTCGCATTCCGGCTTCGTCATGCGTCCCGCCGCCCAGCGGGTCGTCTCGGCCGGGTCGCGCTCGCCGGCGATGGCGGCCGCGACGCTGTCGCCGATCAGCGGGCCGAGCTTGAAGCCGTGACCGGAGCACGCGCTCTGGATCCACGCCCTGGAGCCCCACGGGCGCACCTGGAACTCCTCCGACGGGTCGATCGTCACCGTGTAGAAGCAGACCTTCTTTTCGAGGATCTGGTACCGGTCGAAGTCGTTGTAGGCGAGCGGCGCCGCCCGCATCAGCCGGGCGAGGTCGTCCTCGCTGGCGATCCGGTCGCCGGTCGCGTCGCCGCGCCGGGTGAAGACGTGGTCGCCCACCTTGAGGCGCGTCCCCGGGCGCGGCGGGAGCGTGTAGGTGCCCGATTCGGTGCCGAGGTCGCACAATACCGGCATCTCAGCCCACACGCTGGCGAGCTCCGGCGGCGGCGCCAGGAACATCACCGCCTGACGCGAGGCGACCACCCGGTCGGCCACCGCGTCGGTCAGCCGGTTCACCCACGCGCCGGCGGCGATCACCACGTGGTCGGCCCTGAACTCGCGCTCGCCGGCGACGACGACGCCGCCGTCCGGGTCGACCGAGGTCACCTCGGTGTCGGGGATCAGCCGCACGCCGAGATTGCCGAGCCGCACGACGAGGTCGGTCAGGATGCGGATCGGGAAGAGGACGCCGCCTCCCTCGGTCTCCACCGCGCGGGTCAGGCCCTCGGTGTTGATCATCGGGAAGCGGTCGGGGACGTCCGCGAGGGGAATGTCGCGCGCCCAGCGGCCCATCTCCGCGAGGTTGCGCTTCACCGGCTCGTACCAGTCGCTGTCGCCCCGCTCGAAGTAGACGACCGGAGAGGGGGAGAGGTGCCTCGCGCCGATGTCCGCGAAGAGCCGGTCGTACATCGCGAAGGCCGCCGGCATCATGTACGCGTAGCCCTCCCACGGGCCGTACGCGTAGCGGGTGATGCGGTGCTCGTCGTAGGACGAGGCGCGGGGGTTCGGGATCGGGCCCTGCTCGATCACCGTCACGTCGAAGCCGCGGCGGTTCAGCGCCCAGGCGGTGGACAGGCCGGCGATCCCGGCGCCGACGACGATGGCGGAACGGCTCATTGCATCTCCAGTACGGCAGGCTTCGGCGGTACCCAGCCCAGGGTTTCGCGCCAGTTCGGGTCGAGACCCTCGAACCGGGCGAGGGACAGTTTGGCGAGATCACAAAAGGACGGCTTGCCGTCGATGACAAGGTCCCGCAGCGCATGTCCCGTCGCCGGCGACAGCCCGAAGCCCACCGAGGACATCGTCGCCACCGTCACGTTGTCCGGCGCGGTGAGCCGCTCGATCACCGGCCGTCCGTCCGGCGTGTTCTCGATGACGCCCGACCAGGAGCGGATGACCCGCGCGTGCGCCGCCTTCGGCAGAAGCTCGGCGACCCGTTTGGCGAGCCCGCGCAGCGCCGTCCCCGACGGGCGCGGCGGGGCGCTGTCGAGCGGCACGTCGTCGTACCACTCGTGCCAGCCGCCGCCGTAGGCGAGGTTGCCGCGCAGCGTCTGCCGGCCGTACATCCCGTTGCCGTCGACGCCCGTCAGCGGCATCAGCGGCAGCGGCTCGGTGACGATCATCTCCGCCCGCGCCGGCGCCATAGGCAGGTCGATCCCCATCGTCGCGAGGAGCTTGCCGGTCAGCGGCCCGGCGGCGAGCACGAGGTGGTCGCAGGCGATGCGGCCCTCGGACGTCTCCACCGCCACCGCCCTGCCGCCGTTGGTGACGACGCCGGTCACCGCGACGTGCTGGCGGATCCTGGCGCCGTGGTCCTGGGCGGCCCAGGCGTAGGCCTGGCTGGTGCGCTGCGGGTTGGCGTGGCCGCCGAAATGGAGGTGGACGCCGGCGACCACGTTGTCGCCCGCCAGCGGCACGCGCCGGCGCACCTCCTCGGGGCCGAGCTTCTCGAGCTCGTAGCCGGCGGGGATGCGCATCCTCAGACCCTCGGCGAAGTCCTCCTTCGCGGGGTCGATCTGGAAGACGATGCGGGTCTTCTGGAACTCCGTCGGGTAGCCGAGGAGCTCGTCCATCTGCGGCCAGAGACGCTGCTCCTCGTGGAACAGCGGGCTCTGGTAGTGGGTGCAGCCGCCGCCGTTGCGGCCCGAGGCCTCGAACCCGACGATGCCCTTCTCCAGCACGGTCACGTCGACGCCGTCGCGCGCCAGCCACCACGCCGCCGACAGGCCGGTGACGCCGCCGCCGACGATCACCACCGAGGCGCCCTTCGCCTCGCCGCCGTTCGCTAGGGGTCTCGTGTCCATCAGTAGGGCATCCCGGCGTTGATCTGCTCGTTCTCGCGGTCGGTGCCGATGTCCTCGTAGCCGATCCACTGGGTGACGATGCCGAACCAGACGTTCCAGTCGCGGCTTGCCTCCGGCGTCTCCTCGAGATCGGCGAGGACGGACAGCGGCAGCGGGCGCACCGGGGCGCGGTAGCCGGCGAGGGGGATGTCCTCCGGCCGCTCGCCGGCGCCGATGGCCATCGTCAGCGCCACCTGTTCGCGGCAGCGCCGGGCCTGGCAGGGGCCCATGCAGGCGCGGGTGAGGCGCTTGATCTGGTCCTGGTTGACGGGGCCGTCCCCGGCGAGCGTCCTGAGGTCGCGCTGCGCCATCTGGTTGGAGCGCCAGCCGAGATAGCGCGGCGGCTGCACGTCGAGGAGCTCGCCGCGCGTCACCTCCTCGCACATGCAGGCCATCACCTCGCGCCCGCCGGTGTCGAGGAGCGCCTTCGCCCAGTCGAACTGGTAGGCGATGGCGTCGGGGCCGGCGGGGCGCCCCACCGGAGCGGCCGGCGCGGCGGCGCGGCCCAGCGAGGCGAGCGCGGCGCGGGCGGCGGCGCGGCCCTCGGCCACGGCGTCGCCGCCGAGGCCGGTGCAATCGCCCGCGGCCCAGACGCCCGGCAGCGACGTCGCGCCGTCCGGGCCGAGGACCGGGACGTGGCCGCCGCGCGCCGGGTCCATGACGCGGGCGGCGCCGAGGACGTCGAACAGCTCGATCACCGGGACCGCGCCGACCGCGACGACGACCGTGTCGCAGGCGATCTCCTCCCTGGCCGCAGCGTCGGCGACGTCGCAGACCGTGAGACCGGTCACGCCGTCCGCACCCGCCTGCGCCGCCAGCGGGACGTGGCCGACGAGGGTGGTGAACCCCGTTCCGTCGAGCGTGGACGACTGCAGCGTCGCGCGTGCCTCGACGATGGCGGCGACCTCGACGCCGTGCTCGGCCGCGAGGGCCGCGGTCGCGGCCGCGACGTCGCCGCTGCCGAGGATGACGATGCGCTTCCCCGCGAAGGCGTCGTAGCGCGTCAGCAGCGACTCGAACGCCATCGCACCCATGACGCCGGGCTGGTCGGACCCGGCGAAGGTGAAGTTGAGGTCGCGCGCCCCGGTGGCGACGATCAGCCGGTCGAACCCGACGAGCCAGCTCCGCGTCTCGTCCGCGAGGCCGACGACCGGGCCGGGAAAGCCCGACATGCCCGCCCCGTTCGCCCAGGCGCCCCAGACGGAGGTGGAGAGGCGCACGTCGACGCCCGCCTCGAACGCCTCGGCGAGCACGGGCGAGGCGGCGAGGATCTGTTCGACGAGCCGCTCCGGCGTCTGCACCGCGTTGGTCGCGCGGCCGCCGAACTGGAGCGGCACGTCCATGCCGATGAGGCCGGGCGAGACCGGGTTCTCGTCGATCAGCATCACGGAGGCCCCGGCGCGCGCGGCTTCGAGGGCGGCGGCGGCGCCGGCCGCGCCGGCCCCGACGACGACGATCTCGGCCCGTTCCGACGGCGGCGTCAGCTTGCCGTTGACGTTGAAGCGGTCGGGGAATGGAAGTGTCAGTGTCATGCGTCGGGTCGTCATGCGCTCGGGTCCGGGGATGGGGTCAGACGGCCGCGAGGGCCTGGTCGAGGTCGGCGACGAGATCGTCCGGGTGCTCGATGCCGATCGAGATGCGCAGCGCCGAATCGTCGACGCCCACCGCCGCGCGCACCTCCGGCGCGACGGAGTAGTGCGTGGTGGTGGCGGAGTGGCAGATCAGCGTCTCCGTCCCGCCAAGGCTGACCGCCATCCGGATGACGCGCAAGCGGTCGAGCATCGCGAACGCTTCCCTTTCGCCGCCGGCGATGCGGAAGGAGAAGGTGGAGCCCGCGCTGCGGCACTGCCGCTCAAACACGGCCCGCGCCGCCGAGCCCTCCGGGAGGAAGCCGAGGTAGGTCACGTCGCGCACCTTGGGGTGGTCCCTCAGGAAGGCGGCGACCGTCGCGGCGTTGCGGGCGGTCCGCTCGGCGCGGAGCGGCAGCGTCTCCAGCGAGCGCAGCATCATCCAGCAGGAGAACGGGTCGAGGTGGGTGCCGAGCGACGTGCGCAGCCTGCGCACCGGCACGACCGCGGCGGCCGAGCCGGTGACCGCCCCGCCCAGCAGGTCGGAGTGGCCGCCGGCGTACTTGGTGAGCGAGGTCACAGAAAGGTCGGCGCCCTCCTCGAGCGGCCGCTGGCCGAAGGGGCCGAGGAAGGTGTTGTCCACCAGCACCAGCGGCCGGTGGTCGCTGCGGCCCAGTGCGTTGGCGGCTCCGACGACCGCGCGGATGTCGGCGAGCCCCGCGGTCGGGTTCGCCGGCGACTCGACAAGGACGACCGAGAGGCGGCCCTTGGTCACCGCGACGCCCATCGTCTCGGCGATGCTGGCGGGGGAGAGCGCGTCGGGGATCGCGAAGGAACGCACGCCGAGACCCGCCAGAAGGCCGGTCAGCAGCCCCAGCGTGCCGCCGTAGAGCGGTGCGGTGTGCACCACGGTGTCGCCGGGGCGCACGGTGGCGAGGAGCGTCGCGGAGATCGCCGCCATCCCGGACGAGAAGGCCGCGCACGCCTCGGCACCGTCGAGCGCGGCGAAGCGCTCCTGCACCATCCTGAGGTTCGGATGGTCGAGGCGGGCGTAGATGTACTCGGCCTCGTCGGGCGACGCGGTCTCGAAGAAGGTGCGATGCGCCTCCTTCGCGGCGCCTGCGGTCGGGTAGGTGAAGGTCGAGGTGAGGACGATGGGCGGCTTGATCGCGCCGAAGGCGGCCGCGGCGTCGTAGCCGTGGCCGACCGCCATCGTCTCGGGGTGGTGCGGCTGCGGCCCGGCGGGCCGCTCCGGTCGTTCGGTCATAGGTGGGCAGCACCCGGGTGGTAGGCGGCGTATTCGTCGTTGGCGGCGTCCCGCAACGCCAGCGGGACGAGCTCGTCTCGGTCGTTGCGCACCAGGCGCTCCGGCAGCGGCTCGAACCCGGCGCGGGCGGAGACGTAGCGGCACGCGGTGTCGAGGTAGAAGTCGATGAAGCGCTTCACGTAGCTCTCGTCCGCGCCGTTGTACGGCCCCGGCACGTAGCCGAACGAGTTGACCCCGCGCTGGTTGTTCTCGACGAGGTCGCGGTCCTGCATGTTGGTGACGTTCCAGAGGTGCGTCATCCGCTCGACGTCGTAGTCGACGCCCTCGACCGCGTCCTTGTGGACGAGCCACTTGCAGGTGACGACCGTCTCGTTCGGCGCGATGGGCATCGCCGAGAAGTAGACCGTCTGGTCGGCGGTGGAGTGGCAGAAGGAGTGCGGCTCGACCGCCCAGCGCAGCGAGCCGATGTCGGCCGTGTCGGCGTCCACCATCAGCCTGTTCACTGCGAGCTTGCCGTCGATGGTGAGGGAGAGGTGCCCCGCCTTCAGCGGAAAGCGCTCGATCTGCCACCAGGGGCCGAAGTAGGGGCCGATGCCGAGGCCGTTGGCGCGGACGCGCGCGGCGAAGGCATCGTAGTGCGCGTTGCCGCCCTGGGCCATCGTGTCGCCGAGGTCGTCGATCGGGAAGGTGAGGCAGAGTTCCGGATGGCCCGTCGCGCAGTGGTAGCACTCGCGCGCGTTCTCCATCACGAGCTTCCAGTTGCCGCGCTCGAGGAGGGTGTTCTCGTAGGCGACCTTGGCATTGCCGAGGTTGTGCGGGGCGAGCAGCGGTTCGAGCTCGGCGCGGAACCGTTCGAACGCCGGGGCCTCGTCGGCGAGGCAGACGAAGATCGCGCCGGCCACCTCCCGCACGTGGATCGGACGCAGGCCGTGCCCGGCGGGGTCGAAGCCGGGCTGCATGTTGCGGGCGTGGACGAGCTTGCCCTCGAGGTCGTAGACCCACTGGTGGTAGGGGCAGGTGAGCCGCGCGCGGCGGCCGGCACCGTCCGGGCACACCTGGGCGCCGCGGTGGCGGCAGGCGTTGTGGAAGCCGCGCAGCACGCCGTCCATGCCGCGGGTGAGGACGACGGGGGATCCGGCGAGGGTCAGCGCCAGGTAGTTGCGGGCGGAGGCGACCTCGCAGGAGAAGCCGGCCAGCAGCCAGGTGCCGGCGAAGACGGCCTGCAGATCGAACCGGTAGACTTCGGGACTGTTGTAGAGATCCTGCGGCAGCGTGTGCCCGGGCTTGCACTCGCCCAAAAGACCGCCGATCCTCGCTAGGTCGAGCATCCCCGTCTCCCTGCCCACATCCTGTGCGACGCTAAGATTTAAGCAGGGATGTCAGAGGCGCTCCAATTCTATTTTATCATGGCGCCATCGAATTGAGGCAACGGATGTCGCGACGGGCAAGCGAGCGGGAGGACCGGGCGGGCGGGCCGGAGGGCGCGCCCAGCGCCGCCAGCCAGCGCATCTGGCTCCCCCTCAACGCGCTGCGCGCGTTCGAGGCGGTGGCGCGGGAGCGTTCGTTCACCGCGGCGGCGGCGTCGCTGCACGTGTCGCAGAGCGCGCTGTCGCGGCATGTCGGGCGGCTCGAGGAGCTGATCGGCCGGCGCCTCCTGGAGCGCAGGCCGAGCGGGGTGGCGCTGACGCCGGCGGGGGCGGCGCTCCTGCCGGTGCTGACCGGCTCGTTCGACCGGATCGAGCAGACCATCCGCGGCCTCAGGCAGGAGGGCGCCGGCCCGCGCCTCCTCAGGGTGCACATGCCGCCGACGTTCCTGACGGTCTTCGGCGTCGACCTCCTCAAGGCCTTCCGTGCCGCGTTCCCGGGCGTCCTGATCGACGTGTCGTCCTCCAACGGGGTGGGGCTGCCGGCCTCGCGCGCGCTCGACGTCGCGGTGGTGTTCGACAAGCCGCGTGTCGACGACCGCGTGCGCGACCTCCTGTGGACGGTGAGCTGCACGCCGGCGTGCTCGCCGGAGGTGGCGGCCGCGGCGGCGGGCCGGTCGCTCGACGACTTCCTGCAGCAGGCGGAGCTGCTGCATGTGAAGCTGGAGAACGAGCCGTTCGGCGTCTTCTGGGCGGACTACGCGCGCCAGCGCGGGCTGAGCGTCGACGAGCGGCGCGGCCTCGCGTTCGACACGGAGGCGCTCGCCGTGCAGTGGGCGATGGCCGGCGGCGGCGTCGTCCTGATCGACGACGGCACGTGGCAGCGCGAGGTCGACGCGGGCCGCCTCGTCACCGTCGGGCCGACGGTCGACACCGCCTACGGCTACTACCTGACGCTCCATCCGGACGACCTGCACGATCCGGCGATCGCGCTGTTCCGCTCGTTCCTGATCAACCGCTTCGCCGGCGGCGGCCCCCGGCCGCCGCTCCCGCCGACGGCGCCGGCCCCCTAGAGCCGCCGAACGGTGTGGCGACCGGAGGGATGCGGGCCTGTCAATGGCGCCGCGCAGCGGCGGGCGAAGCCTTTACCATTGACAGGCCCGCAGCCCGGCCCACGCTGGACCCGGGGTTGGGGAAGGGACCGCGGAGCGGTCATCTCTCCCCAACCCCTGCCCGTCGGCGAGACGGAGGGAGCGCGAGGGGGGAACCCCCTCGACCGGCGGTGCCGGACGCCTCAGGCGCCGGCTGGGTCGTGC
Source organism: Acuticoccus sediminis (assembly GCF_003258595.1). Lineage (NCBI taxonomy): Bacteria > Pseudomonadati > Pseudomonadota > Alphaproteobacteria > Hyphomicrobiales > Amorphaceae > Acuticoccus > Acuticoccus sediminis. The sequence continues at coordinate 640,324 of NZ_QHHQ01000004.1, read as the reverse complement.
CGCGGGTCCGGCGGCGGACCGCCGACGCGGCCGAGACTTTCGCGCGGGAGGTGGCAGCGGATCGCGTGCCCGTCGCCGTCGGTGGCGAGCGGCGGTTCTTCGGTCTCGCAGATGCTGCCGAACTTGCGCGGGCAGCGGGTGTTGAAGACGCAGCCGGTCGGCGGGTTGAGCGGGCTCGGGATCTCGCCGGTGAGGCGGATCCGGGTCCCGCGCTCGCCGGTGATGGTCGGCGCGGCCGACAGGAGCGCCTCGGTGTAGGGGTGGTGCGGCCCTTCGAGGACCGCCGAGGCCGGCCCGATCTCCATGATCCGGCCGAGGTAGAGCACCGCGATCCGGTCCGACAGGTGGCGCACGACGCCGAGGTCGTGGCTGATGAGGATGTAGGAGACGCCCCGCTCGCGCTGCAGTTCGGTGAGGAGATTGAGGATCGCCGACTGGACCGAGACGTCGAGTGCCGAGGTCGGCTCGTCGCAGACGACGACGCGGGGCGCGGCGGCGAAGGCGCGGGCGACGGCGACGCGCTGCTTCATGCCGCCGGAGAGCTGGCGCGGCCGGGCGGGGAGCTGGCGCGGGGTGAGGCGGACGGCCTCGACGAGGCGTGTGATCTCCGCCTCGCGGGCCTTGCCTGTCAGCCCCGCCAGCTTCTTCACCGCCCGGCCGATGAGGTGCCGGACCGTGTGGGCGCGGTTGAGCGCCGAGTCCGGGTTCTGGAAGACGATCTGGAGCGCCTTCACCTGCTCCCGCGTGCGCCTCTTGACGCTCGGCGGCACCGTGCGGCCGTCGATCCTGATGGCGCCGCCGTCGTCGTGCTCGACGAGGCCGAGGAGGAGGTTGGCGAGGGTCGACTTCCCGGACCCCGACTCGCCGACGAGCCCGAGGGTCTCCCCCGCGCCGAGGGTCAAGTTGACGTCCCGCAGCGCGTAGATCGGCCGCGAGCCCAGCATGTAGGTCTTGGATAGGTGTTCGAGCTCGATCACGGGCGGCGCGTCGCCGTGCGTCTCGGCGACGGCGGCGACGGTGCCGACATGGGGCAGCTCGTGCACCTCGTCGTGGAAGTGGCAGCGGCTGCCGTGGCCGGGGCCGACGCCGTAGAGCGGCGGCGTCTCGGTACGGCAGCGGTCGCGCGCGAGGCCGCAGCGGGGCGCGAAGACACAGCCGACGGGGATGGAGCCCGGCGGCGGCGGGAAGCCGGGGATCGTGTCGAGCTGGCCTTCGCCCTTGCGGATTCCCGCGCGCGGCAGGCAGCGCAGAAGCCCGGCGGTGTAGGGGTGGCGCGGCCGGGCGAAGATCTCGCGCGCGTCGCCCTCCTCGACGAGCCGCCCCGCGTAGAGGACGCCGACGCGGTCGCAGAGCCCCGCGATGGCGCCGAGGTTGTGGCTGATGAAGAGGATCGAGGCGCCGAACTCGCGCCGCAGCGCCTGGACGAGGTCGAGGACCTCCGCCTCGATGGTGGCGTCGAGACCCGTCGTCGGCTCGTCGAGGATGAGGAGGGCGGGGTCCTTGGCGAGCGCCATCGCGATGACGACGCGCTGCTGCATGCCGCCGGAGAGCTGGTGCGGGTAGCTCGCCATGACGCGAGATGGGCCGGAGATGCGGACCCTGGCGAGCATCTCCTCGCCGCGTGTCCAGGCGTCGCCGCGGCTGGCGCCGAGGATCTCGAACACCTCCGACATCTGCCGGCCGATGGTGAGGGACGGGTTCAGCGCCTTGCCGGGGTCCTGGAAGACCATGGCGATCTCGCGGGCGCGGACCTTGCGCAGCTCGTGCGGGTCGAGGGTGGCGATGTCGTAGCCGCGCACCTTCGCGGTGCCGGACGAGATGCGCCCGTTCGCCGGCAGCACCCGCTGCAGCGCCAGCGCGACGGTGGACTTGCCGGACCCCGATTCGCCGACGAGCCCGTAGGCTTCGCCGCGGCGGATGGTGAGCGTGACGTCCTTCAGGACCGGCAGGTCGCGGCCCCGCACGCGATAGTCGACCGAGAGCCGGTCGAGCTCCAGCGCGGGGTGCCGCTCCGGCCTGGGCTCCGGGCTCGCGGGGGCGACGACGGGCGAGGGCGCGCTCATTCGGCGAGCGCCTTCTGCACCGCCTCGGCGACGAGGTTGACGCCGACGACCAGCGAGGCGACCGCGACGGTGGCCGGGACGACAGTCCACCAGAAGCCGCCGACGAGGACGCCGTAGTTCTCCGAGATCGTCAGCCCCCAGTCGGGCGCCGGCGGCTGCACGCCGAAGCCGAGGAAGGACAGCGAGGCGATGGTGAAGATCGCGTAGCCGAGGCGCACGGTCGCCTCGACGATGATGGGCGGCCAGATGTTGGGCAGGATCTCGACGAACATGATGTGGAAGGCGTTCTCCCCGCGGACGGAGGCGGCGGCGACGTAGTCGAGGTGCCGCTCGGCGAGGACGGCGGCGCGCACGGTGCGCGCCACGATGGGCGTGAAGACCAGCCCGACGACGACGACGACGGTGGGCGTCGACGGCCCCAGCGCGACGAGCACCAGCAGCGCGACGATGATGAGCGGCAGGGACAGCATCACCTCGATGATGCGGCCGATGATGGCGTCCACCCAGCCGCCGAAGTAGCCCATCGCCAGGCCGACGGCGGTGCCGGTGACGGTGCCGATGAGGGTGGCGAGCGGGGCGATCAGCAGGATGTCGCGCGAGCCCGCGATGACGCGGGAGAAGACGTCGCGTCCGATGGTGTCGGTGCCGAACCAGTGCTCGGCGGACGGCGGCGCGAGGGTGGCGAGGAGGTCGTCGGCGAACGGGTCGTACGGCACGATGTCATAGCCGAAGATTGCGCAGAAGACCCAGAAGAGGACGATGGCCGCGCCGACGAGGAAGGTCGGCGTCGTGACGAGGATCGCGAGGCTCGAGCGGCCCTTCGCCGGGGCCGGTTCGGCGTGCGCGGAGGCGGGCGTCACGGTGGCGTCGGTCATCGCTTCAGCCCCGCGCGCAGCCGCGGGTTGAGCATGACGACGAGCGTGTCGGCGATCAGCGTGACGAGGATGAAGAAGGCGCCGATGGTGAGGACGCCCGCCTGCAGCATGGCGAAGTCCTTGCCCTTGGCGGCGGTGAGGACGAGGTTGCCGATCCCCTGGTAGCGGAACAGCGTCTCGACGACGACGAGGCCGCCGAGCGCGTAGCCGGCCTGGGTGGCGATGACGGTGATGGTCGGCAGCAGCGCGTTGCGCAGGACGTGCCGGTTGAGGACCGTGCGCCAGGGCAGGCCCTTCAGGATCGCGGTGCGGGTGTAGTCAGCCGACAGCGCCTCGATGGTCCCCGACCGGGCCATGCGGGCGATGTAGCCGAAGAGGACGATGACGAGCGGCAGCGCCGGCAGGATGAGGTGCTGGATCTGCACCAGCACGCCCGAGCCCGGCGGCCAGGAGGCCGTCAGCGGCAGCCAGCGCAGGAAGACCGCGAAGACGAGGATGAGGACGATCGAGGAGACGAACTCGGGGATGACCGTCAGCGACAGGCTGGCGATGGAGACGATGCGGTCGACGGTCTTGCCCGCGTTGAGGGCCGCGATCACGCCCGCGCCGATGCCGAGCGGCACGACCATCACGAAAATCACGGCGACGAGCTTCAGCGAGTTGACCAGCGCCGCGCCGATGAAGGGCGCGACGGGCTGGCGGAAGGTGTAGGACTGGCCGAGGTCGCCCTGCAGCATGTTGCCCATCCAGTCGAGATAGATCTCGACCGGCGGGCGGTTGGCGCCGAGCTGCTCGTTCAGCGCCGCCACCGCCCTGGCGTCGGCGAGGGGGCCGAGGATCGCCCGGCCCGGATTGCCGGGGAGCACCTGCGTGCCGAGGAACACCACGATCGACAGCAGGAAGAGGGTGAGGAGGCCGAGAGCCAGCCTCCTCCCAATGGTCCGCAGGAGCCCCAGCGCCACGCTACTTTGACGCCTGGTTCAGGAAGATCTGACCCATGGCGGTGGTCTCGACACCCGACACCGTCGGCCCGGTCGCCGAGAGGTAGTCGTAGAAGTAGGGGAAGATGATCGGCGTCTCGTCGAGGAGGAGGCGCTGGATCTTGCCGGCGATCTCGGTCTGCGTCTCGAGGTCGACGGCGGCGATGTAGTCGGCGACGAGCTGGTCGTAGGTCGGATTGCTGAAGTTCGCGGAGTTCCAGGTGCCGGTCGACAGGAGCGGCGCCGACAGGAAGACGTTGGGCGTGCCCCGGTGGCCGTAGTCGGTGATGCCGAACTCGGAATCGAGCCAGTCCGACTTCCCGGGCACGGCGTCGCCGTAGTAGGCGCCGACGTCCTCGATCTTGAGGTTGATGTTGATGCCGATCTCGGCGCCGAAGTTCTTCAGGAGCGTCGCGAGGGTGGGCAGCTCCTGCATCTGCATCGTCGTCAGCGTGGTGTCGACGGTGGAGACGCCCGCCTCCGCCATCAGCGCCTTCGCCTTGTCGATGTCGCGCGTGCGCTGCGGCACGGTGGTGTCGGTGGACGGGAAGACCGGCGCGAAGGGCGAGTCGTTGCCGACGGAGGCCATGCCCTGGAACAGGCCGTCGACGAGCTTCTGGCGGTCGATGGTTAGGGCCATCGCCTCGCGGATGCGCTTGTCGGCGAAGGGGCCGGACTGGGTCTTCATGTGCACCTGGCGGTGCGTGTTGGCCTTGAGGCGCAGGATCTTGGCCGCGGGATTGTCGAGCAGCGGCCGCGCGCCCTGCACGTTGACCTGCTGGATGACGTCGATCTGCCCGCCCAGAAGCCCCAGCACCTGCGGCTGCAGGTCGTCGTAGAAGTTGAGCTCGATGCGCGACGGCAGGGCGGGGCCGCCCCAGTAGTCCTCGTTGCGCACGTAGGTGGCGCCGACCTTGGGCGTGTAGCTCTCGCGCTTGAACGGGCCGGTGGCGATCATCGAGCCTTCGAAGGCGGCCGGATCGGTGTCGGCCGGGACGATGATGGCGTTATAGTTGTCGGTGGAGACGTAGTAGGGGAAGTTGCCGTTCGGCGCCTCGAGGCTGAACTCGACGGTGAGGTCGTCGACCTTCCGGATGCCCTCCGGCGACAGGACGCCCTTGAACGCCGAGAGTGCGTTGGAACCGTTGGCCGGGTCCGCGAGGCGCTTGATGGAGGCGACGACGTCGTCCGCGCTCATGGTGCGGCCGTCGTGGAACTTGACGCCCTCGCGCAGCTTGAAGGTCCAGATGGTGCCGTCCTCGTTGGGCGTCCACTCGGTGGCGAGCATCGGCCGCAGGACGAGGTCCGGGCCGTCCATCACCAGGAAGTCGCCGACGATCTGGAGCGGCAGCAGGCCGCCCTGGTCGGCGACGGTGACCGGGTTGATGGCGCCGGACGGCGTGATCTGCGCGACGCGGATGGTGGCGCCCGGTGCCCCCTGGGCGCGGGCCGGACGCAGGCCCATCAGGCCGACCGTGCCGAGCGCCGAGGACATCAGCGCCGCCGAGAGGCCGAGACGCGAGCCGTGGCGCAGGAAGGCGCGGCGGTCGATCCGGCCGGTGAGCAGTTGATCGATGGCGTTGTTTTCAAGATCCGAACGGTCCTGGCGGAGCCGCTCCAGGATCTTAAAAGCGGTGGTATTGGGCAGCCGAGACATCCGTCCCCCCGGTTTTTGTTCCCGCTAATTCACGCAATTTGCGTGCCGTTCGCCTGCGAAGGCAAGGGCGCCCGGTGGAGTTTGTTGCCGCGTTTGCCCTCCCGCGGGGGAGTTGGCGCGGCCGCGGTGCCGTTTTCGCCAGTCCGGCGGGCGGTTTGCGAATGGGCGCACGGCGGGAAATTTCGCGCACGGATCGCGCTGTCCCGACCTGCGTCCGCCGTCGGCCGAGGCGTTCCCCGCCCGCCCGGAGATTACACATGGAGAAAAAATCACTTGCTGGGTGCGATCATGCCGTACGGCGTCCAGGCGTTCGCCGTATCGACGCGGAGCGGGCGGTGGGATGGACAAAGCATTGATATAATGAACCGATTGTGGCGTTTAGCTGAGAGGCTAGCGCGGCGATGGCTTCGATCCGAGACCCGGGTCGCTGTCGGATCGAGCGAAAAAACCTTAATCCGAAAAATTGCATATACAGAAAAACGTGCTACCGTTCCGGAAAATACAAATCCGGAGGAATTGCATGACCGGGAGCGAAGGGTTCGCCACGCGGCTGGCGCAGATCCGTCACTGGGTCCAGACCGTCGCCATTCCCGCCGAGGAGGAGGTCGTCGCGAGCGACCAGATCCCCGAGCGTCTCGTGGAGGACATGCGCCGGCTCGGCTTCTTCGGCTGGTCCATCCCGCGCCAGTACGGCGGCAGCGGCTTCACGACGACCGAGCTCGCCCGCGCCAACTTCGAGATCGCGCAGGCCTCCACCGCCTTCCGGGCGCGCGCCGGCACGAACACCGGCATCGGCGCCGAGGGCCTCGTGCAGGACGGGACGGAGGCGCAGAGGGACGCGTGGCTGCCGCGCCTCGCCTCCGGCGAGATCACCTCGTGCCTGGCCCTGACCGAACCCGGCGCAGGCTCCGACGCCATCGCCGTCGCCACCACCGCGCGGCGCGACGGCGACGCCTACGTGCTCAACGGCAAGAAGGCGTTCATCACCAACGCGCCGATCGCCGACCTCTTCACCGTGATCGCCCGCACCGACCCGGACAACCCGAAGAAGGGCGGCCTCAGCGCCTTCCTGATCGAGAAGGGCACGCCCGGCCTCGTCCCCGGCGCGCCCTACCGCAAGATGGGCCAGGAAGGCTCGCCGGTCTCCGAAATCACCTTCGCGGACTGCCGCGTGCCGGCGGAGAACCTCATCGGCGGCGTCGAGGGGAGCGGGTTCGACACGGTCATGAAGGCGCTCAACAAGCAGCGCATCAACCTCGCCGCCTTCTGCACCGGCTCGGCGATGCGCATGCTCGACGAGGCGATCCAGCACGCCCTGACCCGCAAGCAGTTCGGCCGCCCGATCGGCGACTTCCAGCTCGTCCAGGCGATGATCGCCGACTGCCAGACGGACGTTCACACCGCCCGCGCGCTCATCCTGGAGACGGCGGCGCGGCGCGACGCGGGCGAGGACGTCACCATGGAGGCCTCGATCTGCAAGTACCACGCGTCGGAGGCGTGCGGGCGCGTCGCCGACCGCGCGGTGCAGATCTTCGGCGGCTCGGGCTATGTGGCGGACTACAGCTGCATCGAGCGGCTCTACCGCGACGCGCGGCTCTTCCGCCTCTACGAGGGGACGAGCCAGATTCACCAGCTCAACATCGCCAAGCGCACCCTGAGCGCGGCGGCGCCCTCCCTTCGCGCGGCGAGCTGAGATGGAGGCGCCTCGGTCCGACATCGACGGTGCGGAGATCGGGGGGGCGGGCGTCGGCGGGGCAGGGGCCGGCATAGCGGCCCGTGCAGAGCGGTTCTTCGCGACGCGCATCCTGCCCCGGCACGCCGACTGGGTCGCCGCCACGCAGGCCGGCGAGCGGATGCCCGCCTTCGTCGCCACCCTGCGGGAGGAGGCGCGCGCCGAGGGGCTCTGGAACCTCGGCATCCCGCCGCGCGCGGGGAGCGGCGGGCCCGGCCTCTCCAATCGCGACTTCGCGCCGATCGCCGAGCTGACGGGCCGGCTCCCCTGGGCGTCGCTGGTCTTCAACTGCCACGCGCCCGACCTTCCCAACATGATCATGCTCGACGCGCTGGCAACGCCCGGGCAGCGCGAGCGCTTCCTCGTCCCGCTGCTGGAGGGCCGGGCCGCGTCCGCCTTCGCGATGACGGAGCCCGACGTCGCCTCGTCGGACGCCACGAACATCGCCACCACGATCCGCGCCGACGGGGGCGACCTCGTCGTGTCCGGCCGCAAGTGGTTCATCACCGGCGCCGCCGCGCCGGACCTGTCGTTCCACATCGTCATGGGCGTCACCGACCCGGAGGCACCGCGGACCGCCCGGCACTCGGCCGTCCTCGTCCCGGCGGACGCCCCCGGCATCCGCGTCGAGCGGACCTTGCGCTTCCTCGGCTGGGACGACCACGTGGCGCCCATCGGCGAGATCGTGTTCGACGAGGTCCGCGTGTCCGCCGCCAACATGCTCGGCGAGCCGGGGCGCGGGTTCGACGCGGCGCAGGTGCGCCTCGGCCCCGCGCGGCTCCACCATGCGTTCCGCTGCATCGGCCTTGCCGAGATGCTCCTCGACCTCATGAAGCGCCGCATGCGGGAGCGGACCGCCTTCGGCCGCAGCCTCGCCGAATACGACAGCGTGCAGCAGTGGATCGCCGAGGGGCGCATCGGCATCGACATGTCGCGCCACTTCCTGAACCACGCCGCCGCCGAGCTCGACGCGAACGGCTTCAAGGCGAGCTGGCGGGCGATCTCCATGGCCAAGGTGCACGTGCCGCGCATGCTGCAGGAGATCGCCGACCGGGCGTTGCAGCTCTTCGGCGCGGCCGGCGGCTCGGACGACCACCTCATCCACCACGCCTTCGTCTACGCCCGGATGTTCCGCATCGCCGACGGGCCGGACGAGGTGCACCTCAGGCAGATCTTCCGCAGCGAGCCCGTACCGGAGGGCGCGCTGCAGGACAGCGGCTACGTGGCGCGGCGCGCCGCCGGCCACCCCAACGACAACAAGACTGGGAGGACACAATGAGAAAGACACTTGCAGCGGCCCTTGCGTTCGCCTCGCTCGGGCTCGCGGGCGGGGCCCTCGCGGCGGACTACCCGTCCAAGACGATCACCATGGTCGTGCCCTACGGGGCGGGCGGCATCACCGACGTGATGGCCCGCGCCACCGCGAGGATGCTGGAGGAAGAGCTCGGCGAGACCATCGTCGTCGTCAACAAGGCCGGCGCGGCGGGCACCGTGGGCCTCACCGCCGTCGCGCGTGACCGGCCGGACGGCTACACCATCGCGATGGTGCCGGCCGCGCCCCTCATCATCCAGCCGCACCTGCGCCCGGTCGGCTACGACCTGTCGTCCTACGACTACATCTGCCGCGTGTTCGACGCCCCCATCGTGCTGGCGACCGCCGGCGATTCCGAATTCGCCGACTTCGCGGACGTCGTCGAGTACGCCAAGGCGCATCCGGGCGAGCTGACCTACTCCTCCGCCGGTCCGGGCAGCCTGCCGCACATCGGCATGGTGCGCGCCATCAAGGGTCTCGGCGTCGAGATGCGCCACGTGCCGATGGAGGGCGACGCCGGCGCCGTCACCGCCGCGCAGGGTGGCCACGTGAACCTTGCGGCGGTCGGCGGCAGCTCGGTCGTCGGCAAGGACGTCAAGACCATCGCCGTCTTCTCCGACGAGCGGATGGAGTCCGTGCCGGACGCCAAGACCGCCAAGGAGGTCGGCCTCGACGTCAACATGTCGCTCTGGGGCGGGATCATCGCGCCGAAGGGCATTCCCGACGAGGCCAGGGCGCGGCTCGCCTCCGCCTGCCAGTCGGTGGTCGAGACCGAGGCGTTCGACCAGGAGATGGCCCGCATGGCCAGCCGCGCCGCCTACGCCGACCCGGACGGGTTCCGCGAGGTGGTCGCCGAGGACAGCGCGGCGAACGCCGAGGTGATCGGCGCGCTCGGCATGGGCAAGAAGTAACCCATGCGGCGCTCGACGGGAGATATTGCGGGCGGGCTCGTCTTGGCCATCGGAGCGGTCGCGCTGCTGATCTACACGGCGGGCGCCGACTACCAGATGGGGGAGGGCTCCGCCTACGACGCGGCGCTGATGCCGCGCATCTGGCTCATCGTGGCGGCGGCCTGCGCCGGCACGATGGTGGTCCGCGGCGCCGCCGAGACGCTCCTCGCCTCGGTCGACACCGGACGGCTCGCCGACATCAGCCCGGCCCGCTTCGCTCTGGCGGTGGGGCTGACGGCCGCTTTCATCGCCGCCTTCGTGTGGCTCGGCTACTGGCCGGCGATGCTGCTGATCGTGCCGCTCTTCAGCGTGGTCTTCGGCTACCGCCGGCCGCTGGCGGTCGCTGCGACCACCGTCGGCTTCGCGGCGATCACCTGGGTGGTGTTCGCCGAGATCCTCAACGTGCGCATGATGCCGTGGCCGGGGGCATGACATGACCTCCTTTCTCGACGCACTCGCGATGCTGGCCTCGTTCGAGGCCCTCGCCGCCATCGCCATCGGCACGCTCTACGGCATCTTCGTCGGTGCCATCCCCGGGCTCGGCTCGGTCCTCGGCATCACCGTGATCCTGCCGTTCACGTTCGTCTTCGACCAGTCGGTGTCGATCGCGCTGCTGCTCGGCACCTACTGCGGCTCGGTGTACGGCGGCTGCATCCCGGCGATCCTCATCAACTCGCCGGGGACGCCGCAGTCGGCCGCGACGCTCTTCGACGGCTTCCCCATGGCCCGGCGCGGCCAGCCGGCGCTGGCGCTCGGGTGGGCGACGTTCGCCTCCGCCTTCGGCGGCATCCTCGCCTGCCTGATCCTGGCGGCCGGGGCCCCGCTCCTGGCCCGCTTCGGGCTGCGCTTCGGGCCGATCGAATACTTCGCGCTGGGGATCTTCGCGCTCACCTGCATCGTCTCGGTGGCGCGCGAGAGCCTGCTGAAGGGCGTCTTCGGCGCCGCCTTCGGTCTCTTCATCGCCATGGTCGGCCTCGACCCGATCACCGGCATCACCCGTTACGACTTCGGCAACTACGACCTCGCCGCCGGGCTCAACCTCATCCCCGTCCTCGTGGGCCTCTTCGCGCTATCCGAGGTTCTCTGGCGCGTCGCCGACCGCGGCAGCGTCACCGAGCCGCTGACCGAGAAGGTGCGCTTTGCGATGCCGCCCGTCGGCGACATCGCGCGGCGCTGGAAGGTGCTGGTGAAGTCATCGCTCATCGGCACGTGGATCGGCAGCCTGCCGGGCGTCGGCGCGACGGCGGCCTCGCTCGTCAGCTACGCCGAGGCCAAGCGCTCCTCGCCCGACCGCGCCAGCTTCGGCAAGGGCTCGCCCGACGGCATCATCGCCTCGGAGGCGGCCAACAACGCGGTGACCGCAGGCGCACTGGTGCCGACCCTCGCGCTCGGCGTGCCGGGCGATCCGATCACGGCGGTGATGCTGGGCGCGCTGACGATCCAGAACATCATCCCCGGCCCGACGCTCTTCCAGCAGCAGCCGGCGCTGGTGACCTACATCTTCATGGCGCTCTTCGTGGTGAACATCGTGATGTTCGCGATGGGGGCGACGCTGGGGCCGATCTTCAGCCGCATCCTGCGCCTGCCGGAACCGCTCCTCATCGCGTGCCTCGTCGCGCTCGTCGTCGTCGGCACCTACTCGGTGAACCAGAGCGGGTTCGACCTCCTCGTGCTCCTCGCCGCCGGGCTCGTCGGCTTCGCGTTCCGCTACCTCGAGATTCCGCTGGCGCCGGTGGTCATCGGCTTCGTGCTGAGCCCGATGATCGAGTCCAGCCTGCGGCGCGGGCTGATCCTCACCAACGACAGCCTTCTCGCCTTCTTCGAAAAGCCCATCGCGGCGACGCTGTTCGCCCTCACCGCGATGTTCCTCCTGTGGCCGATCGTGCGCTCCGTCCTCGCGGCGCGGCGCACGTTGGCCTCGCATCCGACCGAGCCGAGGCCCACCCATGACTGACCCGACCCCCGAGGCGGCCACCGGCCCGCTGGCCGGCCTGCGCGTCCTCGACATCGCGACGATCATCGCCGCGCCCTTCGCCGCGACGCTGCTCGCGGACTACGGGGCGGACGTGGTGAAGATCGAGCTGCCGGGCCGCGGCGACGGGATGCGCGATTTCCCGCCCTTCAAGGACGGCAAGTCGCTGTGGTGGAAGACGACGAACCGGGGCAAGCGTTTCGCCGCGCTGGACCTGCGCACGGAGGAGGGCGCGGCCACCTTCCGTCGCATGGTGCGCGAGGCGGACGTCGTGATCGAGAACTTCCGCCCCGGCACGCTGGAGCGGTGGGGCCTCGGCCCGGACGTCCTGATGCAGGAGAACCCGAGCCTCGTCGTGCTGCGCGTCACCGGCTTCGGGCAGGACGGCCCGAGCGCGCAGCGGCCGGGCTTTGCGCGTCTATTCGAGGCGATGAGCGGCCTGACGCACCTCATCGGCGAGGCGGACGGCCCGCCGATGCACGCCGCCTACCCGATGGGCGATGCCATCGGCGGGCTCTTCGGGGCGCTCTCGGTGATGACCGCGCTGCACTCGATCAAGACCGATCCGCAGAAGCGCGGGCAGGTCATCGACCTTTCGCTGACCGAGGCCGTCTTCCGCCTGCTCGACTACCCGGCAATCGCCTACGACCAGCTCGGCACGGTCCCGAAGCGCAGCGGCAATGCCAACCCCTATTCGGCGCCATCCGACGTCTACCCGACGCGCGACGGGCAGTACGTCTCGCTCTCCGGCAGCACCGATTCGACGTTCGCTGCGAACCTGCGGGCGATCGGCCGGCAGGACCTCGGCGCCGACCCGCGCTTCGCCGACAACAAGTCGCGCGTGGAGAACGGCGCGGCGCTCGACGAGGTCTTCCGCGCCTGGTTCGCCGCCCACGACCTCGACGAGATCCTGGACAGCTTCGCGAGGGCCGGCGGCACCCTGGCGCCGATCTACTCGGTCGACATGATCTTCGCCGATCCGCAGTACGCCGCGCGCGAGGCGATCGTGGCGGTGCCGGACGACGACTTCGGCACGGTGCGCATGCAGGGCGTGGTGCCGCGCTTCAGCCGCTCGCCCTGCCGGGTGCGCCGGTCCGCCGGGGCGCTGGGGCGCGACACCGAGGAGGTGCTCGCCGCCTTCGGGGCCGCACCCGCGCCGACCGGGACCTGAGGCCGTCGGCCGCCCCCTTTACCGGGGGCCACTTCACCGGAGGCCGCGGCGAGGGAGCCGCGGCAAATCCAGCGACCTGTGACTGCCAACACGAAGCCGACGCCCGTGCGTATCCATTTCAACCGAAAGCAAAGCATTCACGCGGTTAAGCACATGTCGCACATGCTCTCGGTTCAATCGTCTATCCTTGTCGATCGTCTGTCCGGCCGGATGCGCGCCGCCTGGGGGGCGCTCTCGGTGCCGGCGACGGCGCTGGCCTCCAGGGCGACCGACCCCATCCGCAACCGCTACCTGCCGGAGAAGCACTACATGCGCGGCCCCGGCCCGGCGACCGCCCGCAAGTCGGCGATGAGCGCTGCGAAGTCCGACGCCTGACCCGCCCGCCGGTCCCGACCCGGCGGACCGGAACGCCGCCATCGCGGCGGCGCGGCGTCAGAGGGGCGAGGTGGTCTCGCCCCGCAGGTACTCGCCGAAGGCCCGGACCTGGGTGTCCTGCAGGCGGAAGGCGGGGTACATGATGTTGATCACCGCCACCGGCTCGCCCTTGTGGTCGAGCACCGGGCAGGCCACCGCCCCCGCACCCTCCACACGTTCGCTGAGCGACGACGCGTAGCCGGCCTCCCGGCTGAGCGCGACGGCAGCCATGACCGCCTCGAGCGCGTCCTCGCCGAGGTCGAGCTCGGTCAGGAGGCGGTGCGTCTCCTCCGGCTCCAGCGGCATCAGGGCGGCCCGGCCGCCGGCGCCGCGATGGACCGGGAAGGTGGAGCCGACCTCCAGCTCGTAGCGGATCGGCTGGGGCGAACCCAGCATCTCCACAAGCACCTGCTGCGTTCCCGAGCGCACGAAGAGGCCGACCGATTCGCCCGTGTGCGCCCGCACCCGCTCCATCAGGCCGCGCAGCCCGGTAATGGTCCGGTCGGCGATCAGCGGGCGGGCGAGCTTCAGGAGGCGGGGGGAGAGCACCCAGCGCTCGCCCTTCTCGTCGGCGAGCCCGCCGTCGCGCATCAGCGCGAGGAGGGACTGGGTCGCCTCGGCGTCGGCGTCGATGGCCGCGCTGATGGTCGCGGCGGCGATCCCCTCCGTTCCGGCGGCCGAGAGCTGGCCGAGTGCGGAGATGAGCCAGCGGGCCGAGGTGAGCCCGTCGCCGCTCGAGACGGCGGTGTAGCGCTTGCCGTTGCGGCGCAGGTGGCCCCCGGCCTCCAGCGTGCGCAGGACACGGAAGACCACCGGGGCCGGCTCGTCCATCGCCTCGGCGATCTCGGTGAGGGTGAGCGGCTGATCGGCGCGCTCGATGGTTCCCAGCACCTGGAGCCCCCGCGTAAGCGTCTTGAGCTGATAGTCAGGACCGGCCACCAGAACCCTCTCTTCCGAACGGAACCGGCGCAATTCTGCCGGATCACCCGAGTTTTTCAAATACCGAAAAATTTCGGATGTAAAGGTGTCATTCCGGCGGCCCGATGCTGCCCGGATTTGGCCATTGCACCGGGGCAAAGGACGGCTTGCCAAGCCCGCCGATACCCTTCAATTACCCACAGATGAGAGGTCCGCTGCCCTGCCGACGAGACGCCGTGCCGGCCGCCGCCCAACGCCGACCGCGACACGGTCCGGCATCGTATCCCGGCGCCGGCGACAGGACGATCTGCGGGAAGGCGCCGGTCCAGACGAGGAGAGTCCCGACTTGAAGCCGCTCACCGTCTATTGGTGGAGACCCGTCGCAGAGGGCAAGATCAATCTTGGCGACGAGGTCAACCGTCACATCGTGTCGTATGTGTCGGGTCGCGAGGTCGAGCGCAGTGAACTTCGGTCGTGCGAACTCGCCGCGATCGGCAGCGTCCTTCAGGACCTTTTCGGTCGCATCAAGGGCCGGCGGTCTCCGGTCCACGTCTGGGGCTCCGGATTGATGCAGCCCGAATACCTGCCCGAAAGCGAATACGTGCACTATCACGCGGTCCGTGGTCCGCTGACGCGGTGCATCGCCGAAGTGCGCCGAGACCTTCCCCTGGGCGATCCCGGGATCCTCGTGTCCGAGATCTGGAAGCCGGCGTGCGAGAAGCGGTACTCCATAGGCATCATTCCGCACCACACACAGCTGGGCGACAAGCTCTGGACGGGCCTTTGTGAGAGCACCCCCGGGGCGACGTTGATCGATCTCACCTCGCCCGACATCGATCAGACCTTCGAGCTGATCAGCAGCTGCGAGCGGATCGCCAGCACCAGTCTCCACGGCATCGTCTTCGCGGACTCCTACAAGATCCCGAATCTCTGGCTGCGCAGCAACGAGCCGCATCGCGCGAGTGCATTCAAGTTCTACGACTATTTCGCTTCGCTGAAGCGAAAGGTTGCGAAGCAGATCGAGGTGCGCAACCCGGCGAAGAATATGCTGACGATCGAAGAGTCCCAGTATGACGTCGCGTACTTCGACGAGGTCGATGCATGCAAGGCGCGCGTATACGAAGCCTTCCCGGCTGAACTCAAAGCCGCGTAATCCGGCCGACGTCAGGTCGGCAGGACGTTCGGCGCCCCGCCGTACGCCTCACTCCGGTCCCGCACCCGGGCGCCCTTCGCTCCGGCGGACGAAGAGGAGGAGGGTGCCGGAGAGGAAGGGGGGGACGGCGGCGAAGAGGAAGCCGGCGACGTAGCTGCCGGTGGCTGCGACGATGGCGCTGATCGCGAGGGGGCCGACGACGTAGCCGGCGAAGACGAAGAAGGTCGTCGCCGCGGTCGCCTCACCGACGCGGCCCTTCGGCGCCAGCGCGCTCACCTCGGCCAGCAGCACGCCATTCCAGGACGCGACCGCGAAGCCCGACACGGCAGCGACGGCGCTCAGCGCAAAATAGGGCCATCCCGCGCCCGCGAAGGCGATGACGGCCATGGTCGCGGACGACGCGAAGGCGAGGCCGATGAGCGTCAGATGCGCCGAGCCGACGCGGTCGGCGATCCACCCCACGGCGACGCGCGAGACGACGCCGACGCTCTGCATCAGCGCAAAGGCGGCCCCGATCGCGGCGAGCGAGTGGTCGGTGCGCACGTGCAGCGCGGTGACGAAGAAGGTGAAGAGGGCGCCCTGCGCGATCGCGAAGGAGACGCCGGCGAAGGTGATGATGATCCGCCCCGGATCGGCGAGGACGATCCGGAACGGGGCGAGGAGCCGGGCTGCGAGGCGCGGGGCGAAGGCGCCCGGCGTCGTCTCCGGCGGGGCCGGGCGGTCGGCGTCGATGGCGTGGCGCAGCGGCTCGGCCGCGAGCGCCGCGACGAACGCCAGCGTCGCCGCGCCGACGACGGCCGCCGGCACCCCGCCCCAGATGAGGAGCGGCGGCAGCATCGCCCCGGCGATGGCACCGCCGAGCGGCACCCCGGACTGCTTGATGGAGAACATCAGCGAGCGCCGACGCGCCGGGACGCGCTGCTGGAGCACCTCGCTCCCCGCCGGGGCGGAAGGCGCGTAGCCGAAGCCGATCAGGAACGAGGCGAGGAGGATCATCGTCCACGACCCGGTCAGGCCGAGGAGCATCGCGCCGCCGGCGAGCACCGCCCCGGTTTGCAGCAGCCGGACCGGGCCGAACACCGAGATCAGCGGCGCGCCGCCGAGGAGAAAGACCATCGTGCCGAACGAGCAGAGCGCGGCGAGGTAGCCGACATTCTCGTCCGGCACCCCGGCGAGCGCGGTGATCGGCGGGCCGATCACCGGGAGCGCCCGCGTCAGCATCGCGAGCACGGTCTGCATCGCCGTCGCCACGACGAGCGCGGCGATCCACGGTCTGGGCCGCTCGACCGCGGCGGTCACATCACCCATTGGAACCCATCGACCACGAAGTCCTGTCCTGTGATGAAGCACGGCTCGGCGCTCGCGAGGAAGACGACGAGGCTCGCGATGTCGGCCGGGGTTCCCAGTCGGCCGAGGGCGATGCCCTTCGTCAGCTCCGCCTCGCGCGCGGCGATCATGTGGCCCGTCGCCTCCGTCGCGATGACGCCGGGGCAGATCGCGTTGACGGTGATGGTGGGCGCGAGCTCCTTGGCGAGGGCTCGCGTCATGCCGAGGATGCCGGCCTTCGCGGCGGCGTAGGCGAACCGGCTGACCGCGCTGGTGACGCCGCCGGAGTGGGCGTTGAGGGAGGACATCGAGACGATGCGCCCGCCGCCGGCCTCCAGCATCACCGGGGCGACGGCCTGGATGTAGTTGAAGCAGCTCTTCAGGTTGACGGCGATCGCGGCGTCGAACTCGGCCTCTGTGATCTCGAGGATCCCCTGCGGCGCGGACCGGCCGGCATTGTTGACGAGGACGTCGATCCGCCCGGCGCGGGCCACGACGTCGGCGACCACGGCTTTCGCGCGGGAGTGGTCGGCGACGTCCGCCTCGTAGGCGAGGACGTCGGCGCCCTCGTCGGCGAGCTCCTCGCGCGTGGCGGCGAGCGTGTCGGCGGCGATGTCCACGATGGCGAGGTCGAACCCGGCGCGGGCGAGGGCGAGCGCGGAGCCCCGGCCGATCCCGCGCGCCCCACCGGTGACGATCGCGCGTTTGCGTTCCATCGCCCGCTCCTTCCGCCTGCTTGCGAATTAGTCGTGCCTCTATTGACGGCACATCTTCCATCGATCAGTCTTGTTCAGCAACAGAAACGTTGTTCTCATATATGAACAAGATGATCGGCATCTCCGACGGCAGCGGTGACCCGGGCGTGAGCACGGTGAAGTCGGCCGTCCGGGTGCTCGACATCCTGGAGCACCTTGCCCACCAGGGTGAGCCGCTGGCGCTGCGCGACCTCGTGCGGAACCTCAAGTTCCCGAAGAGCTCGACCTTCGCGCTGATGCGTTCGCTGGTGAGCCGGGGCTACGTCGTTCGCGACCGCAACGATCGCTACGCCATCCACCCCGCCTTCCGGGACGCGTTCCTGCGCCCCTCCCGGTTCGAGGACCGCCTCGTCGCCTACGCGATGCCGATCATGGAGGTCGCGCGCGACGCGACGGGGGAGACCGTGATCCTCGCCGTGCAGGAGGCGACGCTCGACGCGCGGCTCGTCGCCAAGTGCGTCAGCCCGCAGCCGCTCCGCTGGGACTCCGAGCTCGGCAAGATGGTCCCGGGCTACGCCTCGGTGATGGGCCGCGTCCTGCTGGCGCACACCGACCCCGCGCGGGTGGATGAGTACCTGGCGCGCACCCCGCTCCACCCCTTCACGCCGCGCACGATCACCGACGAGGGCGAGCTGCGCGCGCTGCTCGAGGACATCCGCCGGCGCGGCTACTCGATCGTCGAGGAGGAGTATGCGCTAGGCGGCTGCGGCGTGGCCGCGCCCGTCTTCGACGCCGACGGCACCGTGGTCGCGACGGTCGACATCGCGACCATCGTGCAGCGCTTCGCCACGGCGCGGGAGGCGATGATCCAGGCCGCCGTCGCCGCCGCGAACGAGATCTCGGCCCGGCTCGGCCATCGCCCCGGCGCAGGCACGGAAGCCGGCGCAAGCGAGGAGACGCACTGATGGGCTATCGGGTCGGCGTCGACATCGGCGGCACATTCGCCGACTTCTGCGCCTTCGACGAGGACAGCGGCGCGATCGCCACCGTCAAGGTGCTGTCGACGCCGGCGACGCCGGGGCAGGAGGTGATCGAGGGGCTGAACCAGCTTCGGACCCGCTTCGGCATCGCCCCCGGCGACATCACGTGGTTCACCCACGGCACCACGGTCGGCATCAACTCCATCATCCAGCGCAAGGGCATCCGCCTCGCGCTCTTCACGACCGAGAACTTCGTCGACGTGCTGGAGCTGGCGCGGCTCAAGCAGCCGGATCCCTACCACCTCATGTCCCGCCGGCCGGAGCCGCTCGTCACCCGCGACCGGGTGATGGGGATCGCCGAGCGGATCCTCGCCGACGGCCGCGTCGACACGCCCCTGCGGCGCGAGAGCGTCGAGGCGGCGGTCGCCAGGGCCCGGGCCATGGGGTGCGAGGGGATCGTCCTCGCCTTCCTCCATTCCTACCGCAACCCGGCGCACGAGATCGACTGCGCGGCGATGATCGGGGAGATCGCGCCGGAGCTCGAGGTGTACGCCTCGCATCGCATCCGCCCCATCATCCGCGAGTACGAGCGCACCTCGACGGCGGTGCTCCACTCCTACGTCCAGGCGCCGGTCGCGGCGTACCTCACCTCGCTGGAGGCGGCCCTCGCGGAGATCGGCGTCGGCGCGCGGGCGATGATCACAAAGTCGAACGGCGGGGTGATGACGGCCGAGCTCGGCAAGACGCAGTGCATCGACATGCTGCTGTCGGGTACGGCGGCCGGGGTCATGGGGGCGGCGTACGTCGCCCGGGAGGCGGGGCTGCCGCGCGTCCTCAGCCTCGACATCGGCGGCACCAGCGCGGACGTCGCTATCATCATGGGTGGCGAGCCGGGCTTCGGCAGCGCCGAGGTGGTCGGCGACTTCCCCGTCTACGTGCCGACGGTGTCGGTGACGTCGATCGGCGAGGGGGGCGGCTCGGTCGCGTCGCTGGACGACATGGGGCTCCTCGCGGTCGGTCCGGAGAGCGCCGGCTCGACGCCCGGTCCGGCCTGCTACGGCCGCGGCGGCGAGCGGGCGACGATCACGGACGCCTTCGCCGTCCTGGGCTACATCGGCCACGGCAAGCTCGGCTACGACATGGTCGGGATCGACCGGAAGGCCGCGCGCCTCGCGGTCGGCGCGCTCGCCGGCCCGCTCCGCCGGTCGGTGGAGGAGGCAGCCGAGGGGATCATCGAGATCGCCGTCTCCGGCATGTACCGCGAGGTCTCCAAGCTCGCCTCGCGCCAGGGCATCGACATCGCCGACTTCGCGCTCCTCGCGTTCGGCGGGGCGGGGCCGATGATGGCGTGCCTGCTGGCACGCGAGCTCGCCATTTCGACCGTCGTCGTGCCGCGGACGCCGGGCGTCCTGTCGGCTCTCGGGGGTCTCACATCGGATGCCAAGAACGACTTCGTGGCGACGGCCTACGTGCTCCTGTCGCGCGAGGCGATGCCCGAGATCCGCGCGACCGTCGACGCGCTCGCGGCGGACGCGCTCGCCTGGATCCGCGAGCAGGGCTTCCTCGCCGCCGCCGAGCTGCGCCCCTCCGCCGAGATGCGCTACCGCGGCCAGTCCTTCGAGATCGAGATCGCGCTCAAGGACGAGTGGGTGACGTCCGGCGACGTCGCCGCCATCGCCGCCGCCTTCCACGCCGAGCACCGCCGCCTCTACGGCCATGCCGACGAGGCCGCGCCGATCCAGATCATCCAGCTCAACATGGTCGTCCTCGGGGCGACGCCGAAGCCGCGTCTCGCACCGCCTCCCGCCGCGACGGGTGAGGCTGTCCCCTCCGGCACCGTCGAGGTCTACCTGGACGGGGCGCTGCGGTCGGTCCCGCTCTACCGCCGCGACGCGCTGGCGCCCGGGCACACCTTCGAGAGCCCGGCCATCGTCGCCCAGGACGACACCACGACCTGCGTGCCGCCGGGCTTCTCCGTCGCCGTCGATCCGCACGGCAACCTCGTCATCGCGCGGAAGGGCTGAGGACATGCGCATCGATCCGGTCAAGCTGCGCGTCTTCGAGAACCACGCCCAGGCGGTCGCCGAGAGCATGGCCTACACGCTCTTCCGCACCGCCCACTCCACGTTCGTGAAGGAAACGGAAGACTTCACCACCGGCCTCACGACGCCCTCCGGGATGACGTTCGCCAGCCCGCGCGACCTCGGCGCCACCTGGTTCGTCGGCCTCGACTATTCGGGCGCGATCTCGATGATCCCGGACTACAAGCCCGGCGACATCTGCATCACCAACGACCCGTACTCGGGCTACGTGTGCACCCACACGCCGGACATGCACATCTGGAAACCGATCTTCTGGGAGGGCGAGATCGTCGCCTTCGCGGTCGGCCATATCCACAACACCGACATGGGCGGCGCCGTGCCCGCGTCGCTGTCGCGCGCCAACACCGAGGTGCACCAGGAGGGCATCCGCTTCCGCCCCACCAAGCTCTACTCCGACGGCCGGTTCGACGATCAGCTCCTCGACACGATGATGACGAACGTGCGGATGCCGGAGCAGAACCACGGGGACCTCCAGGCGCAGATCGCGGCGGTGAACACCGGCGAGCGCGAGGTCCAAGAGATGATCGGGAAGTTCGGCGTCGAAACCTTCAAGGGCGGCACCGAAGACCTTCTCGACCTCGGCGAGAGCCACGCGCGCGCCGTCCTCTCCGGCATCCCCGACGGGGACTACTTCTTCGCCGACTACATGGACGAGGACAGCGTCGGCGGCGTCCCGGCACGGCTCGCCCTCAACCTGCAGATCCGCGGCGACCGGGCGATCCTCGACCTCACCGGCTCCGACCCGCAGCTCCTCTCGGCCCTCAACGTGCCGACGGGCGGCAATCCGCGGCACATCCTGCTGATGGTGGGCTACAACTACGTCCTCTACACGCTCGACCCGACGATGCCGCTCAATGGCGGCACCTCGCGCCCGGCCGAGTGCCGCGTCGCCGAGGGGTCGATCCTGAACCCGATCGCGCCGGCCGCCGTGGGCATGCGCTCGATGACGGCGAACCGGCTGCAGGGGCTCATCGTCGGCGCCTTCTCCAAGGCGCTGCCCGACCGCTTGCCGGCCGGTCCCGCGGGCGGCGGCGGCATCATGAACGTGCGGACCTACGACCCGCGCGCCGGGCGCACGGTGATGGCCTCCATCGACCCGGTGACCGGCGGCGCGGGCGGCTCGGCCCGGGGGGACGGGACCGACGGCTCGGGCGCCACCTCCTCGTTCCTGAAGAACACCCCGGTGGAGATCAACGAGGTGGAGGTGCCGATCAAGTTCCGCCGCTACGGGCTGATCCCGGACTCCGGCGGCGCGGGGAAGCATCGCGGCGGCCTCGCCACCGAGCTGGAGGTCGAGGTCTTCTCGCCCGACACGGTGGTCACCGCGCGCAACCGCGACCGGACCTTCTTCGCCGCATGGGGCACCGCGGGCGGCCAGGCCGGCGGCTCCAGCCACTTCACCCGCACCGCCGCCGACGGCACCGTCACCGACCTCGGCAACACCGACGTCGTGCGCCTCGACCCCGGTGACGTCTTCTGGACGACCTCCGGCGGCGGAGGAGGGTGGGGCGATCCCTTCACCCGCGACCCCGCCGCCGTCGCCTTCGACGTTGCGACCGGCAAGGTCACCGCCGAGGCGGCCGCCCGCGCGTACGGCGTCGCCACCGACGGCCGGACGGTCGACCAGGCCGCGACCGCAGCGCTCCGCGCGGCCGCGCCCGCACCGACGGGCGAACACTTCGCCTACAACGACAACCGCGACGCCTACGAGGCGGTGTGGACCGAGGCGAATTACGCCGCCCTCATGGAGGCGCTGCTGGCGATGCCGGTCCACTGGCGCCATTTCGTGAAGCGCCGCGTGTTCGAGGCGATCGCCGCCCTCCCGAAGGAGCAGATCACCGGCACCGGCACGGAGGTCCGCGCCGCCCTCGCCGAGACGTTCAAGGCCCACCCGCAGCTCGCCGCACCCATGAAGGAGGCGGCCGAGTAATGCTGATCGAGTTCGCCGCGAAGACTGTCGTCGTCACCGGTGCCGCCCGCGGGATCGGCGGCGCCATCGCCGAGGGCTTCGCCGCCCGTGGCGCGAGGGTGGTCGCCCTCGACGTCCTCGCCGATGAACTGGATGCGCTCGGCGCGCGGCTCGGCGCCGTCGCCGGCGACTGCGAGACCGTCGCGCTCGACCTCTCCGACCGGGCGGCGGTGGCGGAACGTCTGGCCGGGGTCGAGGCGGACGTCGTCGTCCACGCCGCCGGCGGCGTGCGTGGCCAGTTGCCCGCCCCGTTCGAGGCGACGACGCCGGACGGCTGGCGCGACATCTACGACGCGAACGTCACGAGCGCGGTCAACGTCCTGACGACGCTCGTTCCGGCGATGAAGGCGCGCGGGGAGGGGCGGATCGTGACGATCTCCTCCGGCGCGGGCCTGAAGCCGAGTCTCACCGGCATCCAGGCCTACTGCTCGGCCAAGCACGCCCTCGTCGGGCTCACCCGCCAGCTCGCGCTGGAGCTGGGGCCGTTCGGGATCACCGTCAATTCCGTCGCGCCGGGCTTCCTGCGCACCAGCCCCGACTACGAGCGCCAGTGGGCGTCCTACGGCCCCGAGCGGCAGGAGGCGATGGTGAACGCCATCGCCATGCGCCGCCTCGGTGCGCCGGAGGACATCGCCCACGCCGTGATGTTCCTCGCGTCCCCCTTCGCCGGATGGATCACCGGACAGGTCCTGCCCGTCTCCGGTCATCCCTTCCCCTAAAGGAGCCTCCCATGGACCGCGCCCCCGACCTCGAACCCTGGCAGTGGCCCGAAGAGCAGTGGCGCCGGATCGTCGGCCGGGTGCGGGCCGGCCGGACCCTGCGTCCCGAGACGTGGCCGGGCGGGGCGCGCTGCGCCGTGGCGCTGTCCTTCGACGTCGACCACGAGACCAACGAGCTGCGCGACGGCGGCCATTCCATCGGCCGCATGAGCCAGGGACAGTACGGCAGCCGCCAGGGCATCCCGCGTATCCTGTCGCTCCTGAGGCGCCACGGCGTGCCCGCCTCGTTCTACGTTCCGGCGGTGGTGGCGCTCCTCTATCCGGACGAGGTGAAGGGCTTCGTCGACGGCGGCCACGAGGTCGGCATCCACGGCTGGATCCACGAGCGCAACTCGGTCCTGCCGCTGGAGGCCGAGCGCGACCTCCAGATGCGCGCCGCCGACACGCTGGAGGCGGTGACAGGCGTGCGCCCGGTCGGCATCCGCACCCCCTCGTGGGACTTCAGCCCCAACACGCTCGCCATCACGAAGGAGATGGGCCTCCTCTACGATTCCTCGCTGATGGCGGACGTCGACTGCTACGAGCTGATGCTGGACGGCGTACCCACCGGCGTCACCGAGCTTCCGGTGGAGTGGATCCGCGACGACGCGGTCTACTTCGCGATGGCGCGCTTCCAGGGCCTGCGTCCCTACACGCCGCCGGACGCCGTCTTCGACATCTTCCGTCGTGAGTTCGATGCTGCCTACGAGGAAGGCGGCCTCTTCCAGCTCACCATGCACCCGCACATGATCGGCTACCGCTCCCGTATGTGGATCCTCGACACGCTCGTCGACCACATCCGCGGCCACGCCGACGTGTGGTTCGCGACGCACGCCGACATCGTGCGTCACGCCAACACCGCCTCCCTCTGACCGCTGAGATTAAGGAGTTGCCGATGAAGAGATGGATCGGAGCGGCCCTCGTCGCTGCGCTCACGGCCGCCGCCCCGACGGTCGGTCACGCCGAGAAGTACGTTCACGCCAACAACTCGGCCTACGACACCCTGGACCCGCATACGGTGTTCGACGTGGCGCGCGTTGCCACACGCCTCAATCTCTACGACGGGCTCTATCGCTGGGTGGACAATCCGCCCCAGCTCATCCCCTGGATCGCGACGAGCCACGAGGTCTCCGACGACGGCCTCACCTGGACCTTCACCCTGCGCGATGACGTGAAGTTCCATGATGGCTCGACGATGACGGCCGAGGACGTCGTCTACTCCATGGAGCGGATGCTCGCCGTGAAGCGCGGCGCCGGCACGCTCTTCCTGCCGATGATGGACCCGGGCACCGCCAAGGCGCTGGACGACACGACCGTCCAGTTCACCCTCAAGGAGCCCTCCGCCATCTTCGGCGCGCTGGTGGCGGACATCTACGTCGTCAACAAGGACCTGGTGCAGGAGAACGAGGTCGACGGCGACTGGGGTCAGGCCTACCTGATCGATCACGAGGCGGGCACCGGCTCCTATATGCTGGACCGCTACGACCCCGCCATCGGCTTCTCCGCCGACCGGTTCGAGGACCACTTCGCCGGCTGGGGCGACAAGTACTACGACGAGATCGAGTTCCGGACCGTGGTGGAGACCAACACCCGCGTGCAGGGGCTGATGAGCGGCGAGTACCAGGGTCTCGACGGCTACCTCGCGCCGGACCAGATCGCGCGCCTCCGGCGGGACGACGACGTGCAGATCATCGAGCAGGAGTCGATGCGCGTCTTCCACTTCGCGATCAACAACCGCCGCCCGCCGCTCGACGACATCAACATGCGCAAGGCCCTGGCGCACGCGTTCGACTACGACGGCTTCATCAACGAGATCCTGCAGGGCTCGGTGGTGCGCAACCCGACGATCATCCCCAACCCGATGTGGGGTGCGCCGGACGTCGAGGGCTACGACTACGACCTCGAGAAGGCGAAGGAGTACCTCAGCAAGGTCAAGGGCGACATGCGCACGCTGAAGATCGGCACGCTCGCCGGCTTCTCCGAGACCGAGCAGGCGGCCGCCCTCCTGCAGAACGCGGGCCGGCAGCTCGGCCTCACGATCGAGATCGAGTCCGCGCCCTGGCCGGTCGTCAACTCGCGGATGCAGAATCCTGAGGAGATGTACGACATGGTGCCGTACTGGAAATCGACCTACTACGCCGACCCCAACAACTGGGTCGGTGAGCTCTACGGCTCGCGCTACATCCCGATCCGCAACGTGTCGGGCTACTCCGTGCCCGAGGTCGACGAGAAGCTGAACAAGGCTCTCACCCTGACAGACCAGGCCGAGCGCGCGCCGCTCTACCAGGCCGCCACGAAGCAGATCTACGACGATGCGGCCGGCATCTGGATCTACAACACCAAGTGGTTCGGTCCCTACGCGACGAGCGTCGCCGGCATCCGCTTCTGCCCGATCGGCAACGGGCAGGACATGCGCTGGGCCTACCCGGCCGACTGACGTCTCCCGTCCCCGTGGTCCGTCCTCGCGGCCGGCGCCGCGGGGACGCGGCCGCGGCCATGACCTGCGCGAAAGGGGCCCCCCATGCGTCGCCTCGAAATCGTCCTCAGCCGGATCGCCTGGTTCGTGCCCACCCTCGTCGGGCTCGTCGTCATCGTCTTCGTGATCAGCCACGTCGTGCCGACCGACCCGGTGCGCGTGATCGCCGGCGAGAATGCGACGCCCGAGCAGGTGGAGGCGCTCCGCGTCGAGCTCGGCTACGACAAGCCCCTCACGGTCCAGCTCTACCGCTACTTCGTCGACCTCGCGCAGGGCGACATGGGCCGCAGCCTCTATACCCGCCGGCAGATCTCCGACGATCTCGCCCACCGCCTGCCGGCGACGCTGGAGCTGACCTTCGCGGCGATCATCCTGGCGATCGCCATCGGCATCCCGATGGGCGTGATCTCCGCCTTCAGGCGCAACACGTGGATCGACCACCTCCTGCGCGTGCTCTCGGTCGCCGGCCTCGCGGTGGCGAGCTTCTGGCTGGCGATGGAGCTGCAGATGATCTTCTCCACCCGCCTCGGGTGGACGCCGCTCAACGGCCGCATGTCCGGCTTCGGGCCGGACGAGATCACCGACTTCATGGTGATCGACGCGCTCATCACGCGTGACTGGGAATCGCTGCGCTCGGCGCTCGCCCACCTGATCCTGCCGGCGATCACGCTGGCGCTCCCCGCCGCGGCGACCATCCTGCGCTTCACGCGCTCGGGCGTCCTCGAGGTGATCAACTCCAACTTCGTCCTCTACGAGCGGGCGATGGGGATGCCGGAGGCGCTGATCACCTGGAAGTACGTGCTGCGCAACGCGCTCGTCTCCACCGTGACGCAGATCGGGCTGATCTTCGGCGTGCTGTTCTCGAGCGCCGTCGTCGTCGAGGCGGTGTTCGACTGGCCGGGCCTCGGCGCCTACGCGGTCCAGTCGATCCTGCAGAACGACCACGCGGCGATCATGGGCTTCACCCTCGTCGTCGGCGTCGTGTTCATCCTCGCCAACCTCGCCGTCGACATCCTGCACACCTTCATCGACCCGAGGAGCACGCGATGATCCGCGGAGCGCTCGATTTCGGCCGGCGCCTGATGGCCGACCGCGCGGCCGCCGGCGGCGCGGTCCTCATCGCCCTCCTGGTCCTCGCCGCGATCCTGGCGCCGATCCTCGCTACCCATCCCGAGGACGTGTGGGCCTTCCACCTGACCGAGCGGCTTGAGGCGCCGTCCCTTTCCCACCTCTTCGGCACGGACCGGATGGGCGCGGACATCTACTCGCGCATCCTCTTCGGGGCGCGCATCACGATCACCATCGCCGTGGTCGCGGTCGGGACGGCGGTCGTCATCGGCGTGCCCATCGGCCTCCTCGCGGGCTACTACCGCAACTGGTTCTCCGACCTCCTGATGCGCGTGTCGGACATCTTCCTTGCGGTGCCGCAGATCGTCCTCGCCATCGCCATCGCGCAGACCCTCGGGCCGTCGATCGAGAACGTCATCCTGGCGCTGTCGATCACCTACTGGCCGTTCTGGGCGCGCCTCGTCTACGCGGAGACGCGCTCGGTCAAGAACGAGGTGTTCATCGAGGCGGCGTCGGCGATGGGGGCGTCGGACCTGCGCATCGCCGTCCTGCACATCCTGCCCAACATCGCCTCGGCGATCATCGTGCGCACTTCCATCGGCATGGGGGCGACGATCCTGACCGCCGCCGCGCTCGGCTTCCTCGGCCTCGGGGCGCCGCCGCCGACGCCGGAGTGGGGCCGCATGATCTCGGAATCGCGCGAGTTCCTGCCCGACGCGTGGTGGTACGCGACGGCGCCCGGCCTCGCGATCTTCGTCGTCGTCATGGGCTTCAACCTGCTCGGCGACGGGCTGCGCGACATCCTCGACCCGAAGTTCCGGCGCGGAGGGGTCAAATGAGCCTGCTCTCGGTCACCGACCTCTCGCTGGGCTTTGCCGGCGACCGCAGCTTCGCGCACGTCCTCGACGGGGTGAACCTTTCCATCGGGCCGGGGCAGATCATGGGCGTCGTCGGCGAATCGGGCTGCGGCAAGACCACGCTCGCCCGGGCGATCCTGGGCGTCCTGCCGGCGCATTCCACCCGCATCCGCGGCGGCGGGATCAGTTTCCGGGGCGTCGACATGCTGTCGCCGGGGGCGAGCGCGGACCTGCGCGGCCGGGCGGTCACTTTCGTGCCGCAGGACCCGTTCTCGAGCCTCAATCCGCTGTTCCGGATCGGCGACCAGATCATGGACCTGATGAAGTTCAAGTCGCCGCGGCGCAAGGCCGGCCCGGTCCGCTTCCCGCTGTTCGCGCCGTATCCGCGACGTCGCCGCAAGGCCGACCGCGCGCGGCTCATGGAGGTGCTGGAGCAGGTGCAGCTGCCCCAGCCGGACAGGCTGCTGAAGAAGTTCCCGCACGAGGTGTCCGGCGGGCAGCGCCAGCGGCTGATGATCGCGATGGCGCTGCTGCCGGAGCCGGACCTCATCATCGCCGACGAGCCGACGACCGCGCTCGACGTGACCATTCAGGCGCAGATCCTCGGCCTGCTGCGGCGCCTCGCCAACGACAACGGCGTCGCGGTCATGCTGACGACGCACGACCTCGGCTCGGCCTACGAGATCTGCGACGCGATCACGGTGATGTACGCCGGGCAGGACGTGGAGGCCGCCCCCATCGACGAGTTCTTCGCCCGCCCGGCGCACCCCTACACCAACGCGCTCCTCGCCAGCCTTCCGTCCGAGGACGGGTCGGTATCGGGCATCCCCGGCACCGTGCCGTCGCTGACCGACGCGCCGGCGGGCTGCCGCTTCCACCCGCGCTGCGAGCGGGCGACGGCGGAGTGCCGGACCGTGCGCCCCGGCGTCACGGGCGATCCCGACCGGCACGGGGTGCGCTGCTATCACCCCGTGCAGCCGCTGGGAGCGGCGGCATGAGCGCGGCGCCCTCCATCCTGCGCGTCGAGAAGCTGCGCCGCTGGTTCCCGGTCCGGGGCCTCTTCGGCCGGCGCGTCGGCGAGATCCGCGCGCTCGACGACGTCACCTTCGACCTGCGACCGGGGGAGATCCTCGGCCTCGTCGGCGAGTCGGGCTGCGGCAAGTCCACGCTCGGCAAGACGATCATGGGGATCGAGCAGCCGGATGCGGGCGAGATCTGGTTCGAGGGGGAGCAGATCGCCGGCCTCTCGCCCCGCGCCGCGCGCGGCGTCCGGCGCCACCTTCAGTATGCCTACCAGGATCCCGGCGCCTCGCTGGATCCGCGCTGGACCATCGGCCGGTCGCTGCAGGAGCCGCTCATCGTCCACACCGACCTCTCCGCCAGGGCCCGCATCGCCAAGGTGGAGGAGATCCTCGCGGCCGTCGGCCTGCCCGCCGGCCACCTCGACCTCTACCCGCACGAGATCTCCGGCGGCCAGCAGCGCCGCGTCGGGCTCGCCCGGGTGCTGATGCTGAACCCGCGCGTGGTGATCCTCGACGAGCCGACATCGGGGCTCGACGTCTCTGTTCAGGCGACGGTCCTCAACCTCTTCCGTGAGCTTCGGGACACGTTCGACCTCACGTACATCTTCATCAGCCACGACCTTTCCGTAGTGCAGATGATGTGTCACCGCGTGGCCGTGATGTACCTCGGCCGCATCGTCGAGATCGGCGAGACGGCCGACATCTTCCACCGCCCGCAGCACCCCTACACGCGCTCGCTGCTCGACGCCGTCCCGCGGATCGGCGGGCGGCGCGTGACGGAGACGTTCTGGCTG
This sequence comes from Acuticoccus sediminis, assembly GCF_003258595.1. Taxonomy (NCBI): domain Bacteria; kingdom Pseudomonadati; phylum Pseudomonadota; class Alphaproteobacteria; order Hyphomicrobiales; family Amorphaceae; genus Acuticoccus; species Acuticoccus sediminis. The sequence continues at coordinate 611,080 of NZ_QHHQ01000004.1, read as the reverse complement.
GAGGGGGAGCCGCCGGATGCGAGCCGCCTGCCGCCGGGCTGCCGGTTCCACACCCGCTGCCCGCGGGCCGACGATCTATGCAGGCGCGTCGAGCCGGCGCTGGAGCTCAAGGGCGCCCAGTCCGCGGCCTGCCACCACACCGATTTCGACGGCGGCGCGGCCACCGGACGGGCGCCGCTTCAGGCGCCCGCGTAACGCCGATCCGGGTCAGGCCGTGGCGAGGCGGGCGCGCAGCTCGGGCCAGCGGATGCACCGCACGAGGTGACCGTCGGTCTCCTCCAGCGGCGGCACGGCCTCGACACACGCCGCCTCGGAGTAGTCGCAGCGGGTGTGGAAGGCGCACCCGGCGGGCACCTTGCGCACGCTCGGCGGGTCGCCTTCGATCATCTTCGCGCGGTCGAGCTGACCGGGTTCGAGCGAGGGAGCCGCCTCCAGGAGGGCGTGGGTGTACGGGTGTCGCGGCCGGGCGAAGACCTCCCCGGTGGTGCCGAGCTCGACGATGCGGCCGAGGTACATGATGGCGACCCGGTCGCACATGCGCTCCACCACGGAAAGGTCGTGGCTGATGAAGATGTACGTCAGCCCGAACTGCTCGCGGATGTCGCGCATCAGCCGCAGCACCGTCGCCTGCACCGACAGGTCGAGCCCCGACGTCGGCTCGTCGAGGATGATGAGCCGCGGCCGCAGGATGAGCGTCCTCGCAAGGCCCACGCGGCGCTGCTGGCCGCCGGAGAGCTCATGCGGGTAGCGCCGCTTGAAGGACGGCGCGAGGCCGACCGCCTCCAGCATCTCGTCGATCAGCCGGTCGCGCTCGCCGCGGTCCGTCATGCCGTTGATGCGCAGCGACTCGTGCAGGATTCCTCCGACGCGCCACCACGGGTCGAGCGCCGCGCCGGGGTCCTGGTGGACGTACTGGATGTCGCTGCGCAGCCGGCGCGCGCGGCGCGGCTCGACGCCGGAGACCTCCTTGCCGTTGAGCAGGATGTCGCCGGACTTCTCCCGGTAAAGGCCGAGGATCGTCTTGGCGAGCGTGGACTTGCCGCAGCCCGATTCGCCGACGAGGCCCAGCACCTCGCCCTCGTTCACCTCGAGGCTCACGTCGTTGACGGCGACGATCGGCGGCGGCGCCGGCGCGAGGAACCGCTTCGTGCCGCGGAACTCGGTCACGATGCGGCTGAGCTGAAGGACGGGTTCGCGCATGGCGGGACGATCACTCATAAAGGACACAGGCGACGCGGTTCTCGCCCGCCTCGGGCTGGCGCAGCGGCGGCCTCTCGGCGGAGCAGGCGGGCCTCGCGAAGTCGCAGCGCGGGTTGAAGCGGCACCCGCCGGGCGGGTCGAGCGGCGAGGGGACCTGCCCCGGGATCCCGGCGATGTCCTCCGAGCGCTCCGGATGGCAGCCGATCAGGCGCCGCGAGTAGGGGTGCAGCGGCGCGCCGATGACGCTGGAGGCGCGGCCGGACTCGATCGTCTGCCCCGCGTACATCACCGACACCGAGTCGCAGATCTGCGCCAGCACGCCGAAGTCGTGCGTGACGAACAGCATCGAGGCCTGGAACTTCTCCACCAGCTCCTTGAGGAGCTTGAGGATCTGCATCTGCGTCGTCACGTCGAGCGCGGTGGTCGGCTCGTCGGCGAGGATCAGCTCGGGCTGCGAGGCGAGCGCGGCGGCGATCAGCAGGCGCTGGCGCTGGCCGCCGGAGAACTGGTGCGGATAGCGCTCCAGCGCGTCCTCCGGGTCCGGCACCTGGACCTGGCGCAGCAGGGAGACGAGGTGGGCCCGGTAGCGCTTCTGCCTGGCGTGGGTCATCCGCCCGTCCGGCGCCTCGCCCGGCATCCCGTTCCACATCAGGATTTCCATGAGCTGCTTGCCGACCTTGAAGACCGGGTTGAGCGCCAGGTACGGGTCCTGCGGGACGAAGCCGATGCCGCTGCCGCGGATCTGCCGGCGCATCTCCCTGCGCGGCAGGGTCAGGAGGTCCTTGCCGCGGAACCAGACGCTGCCGCTGTCAACGACTGCCTGCCGCGGCAGGATGCCGAGGATCGTCTTGATCAGGGTGGACTTGCCGCACCCCGATTCGCCGGCGATCCCGAGGACGTGGCCGCGCGGCAGCTCGAAGTCGACGTAGTCGAGGATCCTTGCCCGGCCCTCGTCGGTCGGGACGGAGATCTTGAGGCCCTCGACGGTGAGCGCGGCGGCGGTCATCGCGAGCGCCTCAGGCGCGGGTCGACGAGGTCCCTGAGGCCGTCGCCGAAGAGGTTGAAGCCGAGCACCGTGAGGAGGATCGCAAGGCCCGGGAAGGTCGCGAACCACCAGCTTTCGGGCAGGTACTGCCGGCTCTCGGCGATGGCGAGGCCCCAGTCCGGCGACGGCGGCGTCGCGCCGATGCCGAGGAAGCCGAGCGTCGCCGCGGTGAGGATCGTGAAGCCCATGCCGATGGTGGCGCGCACGATGATCGGCGCCGCGACGTTGGGCAGGATGTGCATCACGATGATCCGCAGCCGGCTCGCGCCGAGCCCCTCCATCGCCTCGATGAAGAGGGAGGAGCGCAGCCGCCGCGTCTCGGAATAGACGGTGCGGGTGAAGAAGGGCCAGTAGGTGAGGGCGAGCGCCAGCATCGCGCTCTCGATCCCCCGCGACAGGATCTGCGCCACGGCGAGCGCGAGGATCAGCTGCGGCACGGCGAGGAAGATGTCCGTGAGGCGCATGATCACCTCCGACACCCAGCCCGACACGTAGCCCGCGTAGAGGCCGAGGGGGATGCCGATCAGCATCGAGACGACGACGACGCCGATCGCGATGGTGAGCGCGGTGCGGCTGCCGACGATGACGCGGCTGAGGACGTCACGGCCCAGATTGTCGGTGCCGAACGGGTGCTCCCAGCTCGGCGGCTGGAGGCGGGCGAGGATGTTGGCGCGGAACACGCCGTCCGGGTCGGGCGCGATCTGCCAGGCGAAGATCGCCGACAGGACGATGGTGAGGATGATGACGAGGCCGATCACCGCCGGCACGTCGCGCAGGAGCTTCCTGAGGACCAGCATCGCGTTACATCTGGTCCGCGACGCGCGGGTCGATGATGCCGTGGATCAGGTCCACGACGATGTTCACCGCCGCGTAGATGACCCCGACGACCAGCGTCACGGCGAGGATCGCCTTGTAGTCGGAGGTGAAGATCGCCTCGACGAGGTAGGAGCCGAGGCCGGGCCAGTCGAAGATCGATTCCACGACGACCGCGCCGGCGATGAGCTGGCCGAAGAGGAGGCCGATCTGCGTCACCGGCGAGACCAGCGAGTTGCGCAGGACGTAGGGCAGGATGATGCGCCTCTTGGGGTAGCCGACCGCCTCCTCGTAGGTGACGAAGTCGCGCTGCATGGTTTCGATGATGGACGAGCGGGTGAAGCGGGCGATGGTCGCGAGGCCGCCGAGGGAGAGCGTGAAGGCGGGCAGGATGAGGTGCTGCAGCGCCTGCCAGAAGGTCCCGAACTGGCCGGCGACCAGCGAGTCGACGAGGTAGAGGCCGGTGACGTCCGGCGGAGCGGCGAGGCCGGTGGGAAGGCGGCCGCGCAGCGGCAGCCAGTCGAGCTCCATCGCGAACAGCATCTGCAGCATGATCGCGAACCAGAACGAGGCGACCGCGAGACCCGCGACGGAGAGGATGCGCACCCCGTGGTCGAACGGCGAGTTGTGCCACACCGCCGCCAGCGTGCCGACGAGGATGCCGCCGACGGCGGCGATGCCGAGCGCCACGAGGGTCAGCTCGAGGGTGGCCGGAAGGCGCAGCACGATGTCGTCCCCGACCGGCCGGCGCGAGTAGGCCGAGACGCCGAAGTCGCCTTGCGCGATCTGCCCCAGGTAGCGGCCGAACTGGACGACGATCGGGTCGTCGAAGCCGAACTTCTGGCGGATCTCGGCGATCTGCTCCGGCGTGGCGTTCTCGCCGGCCAGCGTCGCGGCGGGGTCGCCGGGCACCATCTGCAGCATCACGAAGGTGAGGAGCAGCAGGCCGAAGAGGACCGGCACCATCAGGAGGATGCGTCGAAGGACGAAGCGAAACATGACCGTCTCCGGTTCGTGGCGGCCCGGCCGCCCACCGAATGGCGCCGCCGCGGCGCGGCGGATCCGACAACAGGCGAGGCGCGCCGGCCGGGAAGGGGCGGCGCGCCCGTCATGGGCGTCCCCGCCGGTGACCGGCCGGGACGTGCGATCCGAGCGCCAGCTCAGTCCTCGATCGAGATCCAGCGGATGTCGCCGCCCGAGCCGACGGGGGAGAACTTGTAGCCCTGCACCTTGTCGCTGAGGCCGCGGAGCTGGACGGTGTTGTAGATCCACACGTCGGCGGCATCCTCCACGACGATGCGGGACGCCTCCTCGTAGAGCGTGGCGCGCTTGGACTGGTCGGTCTCGGCGCGGGCCTCGCGCAGGAGCTCGTCCACCTTGTCGTTCTGGTACCAGGACGAGGCCTTCCAGGTGCCGTGGAACTGGCTGTCGTACATCTGGCCGATCCAGTTCTCGGGGTCGACGAAGTAGGTCGAGACCCAGTGGACCCACATGTCAGGCGTCGTCTCGACGGAGGCGGCGTCGGTGGTGAGCTGCGCCCAGGTCGAGGGGACGAGGTTCAGCGTCAGGCCGAGCTCCTGGAAGCCCGCCTGCAGGAGCTGCGCGGACTGCGTGGTCTGGTCGAGCGCCGACTGGATCTGGATCTCCATCGGCCGGTCGAGGTCGGCCCCCTCGGCGCGGGCGGCGTCGCAGAACTCCTTCGCCTTCTCGATGTCGTAGCTGTACGGCTCGAGATCGGCCGGCGCGCCCCACAGGTTGTTGGGGATCGGCCCCGCGTTGCGGATCGCGTAGTCCTTCAGGATGATCGAGATGAAGCCATCATAGTTGAAGGCGTGGCTGACGCACTTGCGGAAGTTCTTGTTGTCGAACGGCGGGCGCTGGTTGTTCATGCGGATCAGCATGACGCGCATGGACTCGTCCTGCGCCACGTGGACGCCGTCCGCCTTCTCGACGCGCTCGACCTGGTCGGTCGGCAGGTAGGAGTCGGTGGCGTCGATGTCGCCGCGGATCAGGGCGAGGACGCGGGTCGAGGTCTCCTTCACCGGCGCGGCGCGCACGATGTCGACCGGGTTCGCGTTGTCGTCCCAGCCGTAGAAGTGATCCTCGAAGCGCATCATGTCCACGTTCTCCTGCGGACGATACGTGGAGGGGTCGATCGAGTAGGCGCCCGAGCCGGCCTCGTTGGAGGCGAGCCATTCCGCGCCCCAGTCGCCGTCCTTCTCGTGCTCCTTGACGAGATCTTCGTTGACGATCGCGACGAGCGGGAGCGCGGCGAGGAATGGCGTGTACGGCTTGTCGAGCACGAACTGCACCGTCAGGTCGTCGACCTTGGTGACGTTGTCGGGCTTCAGCACCGGCTTGAACGCGCCGGACGGACCCTGGCCCATCTCCAGAAGGCGCTTGAAGGAGTAGACGACGTCGTCGGCGGTCAGCGCGCTGCCGTCATGGAAGGTGACGTCCGGCTTGAGCGTGATCGTCCAGGTGAGGGCGTCGTCGCTGACCTCGTAGCCCTCGGCGAGCCAGGGCTGCAGCTCCGGCGGGTTGCCGACGTAGCGGAACAGGCCGTCGTAGTTGTTGAGCAGGATGAACTGCATCGGCACGTCATAGACGACGTGGGGGTCGAGGCCCTTGGGCAGCGTATCGCCCCAGACGATCTCGGACGGCTTGTCCTGTGCCTGCGCTCCCGCCGGCAGGGCCGCCATGAGCGTCGCGGCGAGCGCCACGCTCCTCAACAGGGATGTCTTCATTGCCGATTACCCCTCACGGTGTCGTTGTGGTTTGTCTGCGGGTCGCGCGGTCGAGCAGCGGCTTGTCGGGCGGCTGCGGCCAGGTCCGGCGGCTTGGTGTGATGCGGTGGGACAGCATCGCCTCGGCCGTCTTGAGGCCGGCGACGACGGGATTGACGACCGGTACGCCGAGCCGCGCCTGCAGCTCGTCGGTCAGGCCGAGGAAGGCCATGCTCATGCAGCCGAGGACGAGGACGTCCGCGCCGTCCTCGAGGCAGGCGATGGCGGTCGCCTCGATCCGCTCCAGCGCGCCCGGCGCGCGGCTCGCAAGGTCCGGCACCCTCAGCCCCATGCCGCGGCACGACACGTACCGCTCGGTGAGGCCGATGTGGCGGACGCGGGCGCGGATGCGGGCCGGATTGGCGGAGCCGGGAGAGATCACCGAGAAGCGGTCGCCGAGCTGGATCGCGAGGGCCATCGCCGCCTCGCCCGGGCCGACGACCGGCACCGGGAGGCGCTCGCGCACCGCGTCGAGGCCGGGATCGGAGAAGCAGCCGACGATGACGGCGTCGGCCGAGTTCCGGGTCCGGGCCGCCTCGATGCTCTCGAGGAGGTAGGGCACGACGAGCGCCGCGTCGTAGTGGCACTCGATGCCGGCGGTGCCCCTCGCGACCGAGCGCACCTCGATGGCCGTTCCGGCTGCCGCGTAGCGTTCCAGGAAGGCGCGGCGGCGTTCGATCTCCTCGGGCCCCGCCGTCACCTCCATCGGCGCGACGAGCTGGTAGAGGATGGTGTGCGGCTGGCCCATCCCCGTCCGCCTCAGACCAGCGTGCGTTCGGCGTCGCCGATGACGGCGAGCGCGTCGGCGATCGTGTCGGCGACGCGGTTGCGGTCGCGTACCAGCTTGGTCTCCAGCATCCAGCGTTCCTCCCCGTCGGGCAGTTTGCCGAGCTGGGGGATATCGTAAAGGCACGGGATCATCGTCGTCTGGGGCGTGTAGCCGTAGGTGTCCTGGCCGTAGGTGCCCTTGGCGCTGCTCTGGAGCGTCACCAGCATGTGCGAGAGCTTCTTGAACGCGCCGTTGAGGGCGCGCGCGGCGTCCTCGTCGCCGTCGCCGGCGGCGAACTTCGCCCGCCAGCTCTCGGCGAGGGCGTCGAGCCGGTCGGTGGCGGCGGCGAACTCCTTCGCCTTCGCCGCGACGCTGGCGAGGCCCACCGGCTCGCCCGCGGCGGCAAGCTCGTCCAGGCGGGCGAGGATCTGGTCGGCGACCGGGCGGTAGGCGAACGGCAGCACCGGCGCGGTGCACAGCTCCCAGAGGTACGCCGCGTAGACCTGCAGGTGGACCTGCATCCAGTCCCAGTCGAGCTTGTCGAGCTTGTTCTCGATGGAGTGGTGCCACCAGCCGAGCGTGGCGAGGGCGGTGTCCTTCAGCTCCTGCTCGGTGAACGCGCCCTGGCCGTGGAACATCGGGATGCCGAGGCCGAAGAAGGAGGAATCGCCGCTCTTGGCGGCGCGCTTCCAGTAGTATTCCCGACCGCCGAGGAGCTGCTTCTCGATGCGCTCGTGGAAGCTCTTCAGCTCCGCGTTGGAGGCGGTGGCCCAGCGGGTGGTGCCGACGCAGGCTGGCTGGTCGATCTGGAAGTAGGTGACGGCGTGGTCGCGCAGCTTGTCCCAGTTGCGGTCGGCGAACCACGAGGAGCCGGCCATGGTGCCGGTCTCGTGCGCGGTCCAGAAGCCGAAGACGAGGCCGCGGCGTAATTCGCCCCGGTGCTGGTTGAAGACGCGGGCGAGCTCGATCATGCACGCGTTGCCCGCGGCGTTGTCGGTCGCCGCCTCGCCCGGCCAGGAATCCTGGTGGCCGCCGACGAGGACGAAGTCGCCCGGCTCCGGGCTCTCGTCGAGGGCGATCTCGCCGACGGTGATCTGCACCGGGCGCCAGCCGTTCTCGACGTGCGTCTTCAGCCATACGCGCACCGGTCCCTCGGCGCACATGTCCTTCAGCTTCAGCCCGGCGGCGCGCGAGATGCCGATGCAGGGCAGCGTCGCCATCTCGGTGTCGTAGTTCTCCGGCGTCGGGTTGCCCCAGACGGGCTTCACCGAGCCGAACGGGACCGCCTCGTTCTCCGGATGGCCCCAGTTCATCATGACGCAGCCGATGGCGCCCATGAGCGCGGCGATGCGCTGCTTCTCGTGCCGGGCGGGCGAATAGGAGAGCTCGGTCAGGATGATCTTGCCGCGAACGTCCTTGCCTTCGTAGTCGGCGAAGGCGCCGGAGCCGACGTAGACGAGGTCGCCGGTGATCCCCTCGGGCATCGTCAGGGTGCTGTGGCCGAGCGTGTTGGCCTGGATGGAGATCTGCGCCGGCGACCTGACGGCGAAGTCGGCATGCTCGGGGAAGCTGACGATGGCGGGCAGCTCGTGGACGCGGGTGTCGGCGACGCCCGCCTCCTTCATCGCGGCGCAGCTGTATTCGGCCATGCGCTTGCCGTTCGCCGAGCCGGCGGCGCGGTGCGGTATCTCGGTGACGATCGTCTCCACGTGCCGCCGCACGTTCGCTGCATTCACCTCGTCGATCACCGCGACCGTGGCCATTGCCAGATCCTTTTTGTCAGACAGTCTGATAAAAATACTGACGGGTGCGCAATTTGGTGTCAATTTGGGTCTTGCACAAAGATTGAGCGCGAGGGTTTCGGAGCCGTGGCACTGACCGAACAGGAACAGCGACTGGCGAAGTGGTTCGAGGAAAAAGGCCCGGAAATGCTGGCCCTGACCGAGACTCTCGTGAACATCGACAGCGGCAGCTACGACAAGGAAGGCGTCGACGCGGTCGGTCGCGTCCTGGCCGACTGGCTCGAGGCGCGCGGCATCGAATGCGAGTGGATCCCGCTCGCCGAGCGTGGCGACGCGATCCGCGCGGTGACCCACAAGGACGCGCCGGGACGGGAGATCCTGTTGATGGGTCACCGCGACACGGTGTTCGGCAAGGGCGAGGTGGCGAAGCGGCCCTATTCGACCAGGGACGGACGCGCGTACGGCCCCGGCGTATGCGACATGAAGGCGGGACTGGTGCAGAACGCCTTCATCCTGGCCGCCTTTGCCGAGCTCGGCGGGGCGCCCGGTCCCGTCGCCGCGCTGTTTACGGGCGACGAGGAGATCGCCACCTTCCACTCCCGCCCGATCATCGAGGCGGAGGCGAAGCGGGCGCGGGCGGTCTTCAACGCCGAGCCGGGGCGCATGAGCGGCAACGTCGTCACCGGCCGGCGCGGCGGCGTCTTCTTCGTCGCCGAGGTGTTCGGCAAGGCGGCGCACTCGGGCAACAGCTTCCACCTCGGCCGCAGCGCGATCGCCGAGATCGCCGACAAGATCGGCCGCTGGTTCGCGATGAACCAGCGCTTCGCCGACCGCAACATGCAGATCAACGTCGGCCTCGTCTCCGGCGGCCAGTCGGTCAACTCCGTCGCGCCGTACGCGCGGTGCGAGATCGACCTCAGGTACAGGACGCCGCAGGACCGCGACGACCTGGTGGCCGCCGTCGAGGAGATCGCGACCACCCAGGTGATCGACGGCACCCGCGGCGAGATCACCATCCGTGGCGAGTACCTGCCGGTCGCGCCCACCGAAGCGGGCGACGCGCTTTTCCGGCACTACCGGGCGGCGGCGGGCGATCTCGGCATCGCGCTCGACGGCGAGTTCACGCTCTCCTGCGCCGATTCCGGGTTCACGGCGGCGCAGGGCGTGCCCACAATTTGCGCCATCGGCCCGGTCGGCGGCCACGCCCACGGGCCGGACGAGTACCTCGAGATCGACACCGTCGTGCCGCGGGCGCAGGCGGTGGCGCTCGCCATCTCGCGGCTGGGCCCGGAGACGGCCTGATGGGCGGCCGGAACCCGGCGCTCCCCGCGCGAATGACGGCGGTGCGCTACACCGCCTTCGGTCCCGCCGGCGAGACCCTGCGGCTCGAGGACGTCCCCGTCCCTGCGCCCGGCCACGGCGAGCTCCTCGTCGAGATGCGGGCGTCCGGCGTCAACCCGCACGACACCAAGAAGCGCTCCGGCTGGCTAGGCGTGCCGCTCCCCGGGGGCGGCGTCATCCCGCACAGCGACGGGGCGGGCACGGTGGTGGCGGTCGGCGAGGGCGTCTGCGAGACCCGCATCGGGCAACGCGTCTTCCTGGTCGGCGTCGGGCCGAAGGACGGGACCTGCGCCCGGTACGCCGTCGCGAGCGCCGACAACGCCTTCCCCCTGCCGGCGACGCTGAGCTGGGAGCAGGGTGCCTCGGTCGGCATCCCCGCCTTCACCGCCTACTTCGCGGTGCTGCACGCCGGCCCGGTCGCCGGCCGCACGGTGCTGATCCACGGCGGCGCCGGCTGCGTCGGGCGCTGCGCGGTGGAGCTCGCCCGCTACGGCGGCGCGACGGTGATCGCGACCGTCAGCTCGGCCGAGAAGGCCGCCATCGCGCGGGAGGCGGGCGCGCACCACGTGCTCGACTACCGCAGCGACGACGTCGCCGCCGCGGTCGCAGCCGTGACGGCGGGGCGCGGCGCGGACCTCGTCGTCGACGTCGACTTCGGCGCGAACCTGCGAGTGGACGCGGCGGCGGTGGCCGAGAACGGGCGCGTCGCGTCCTACTCGTCGACCAGCAACCGGACGCCGGAGCTGGACTACTATGCGTTTGCCTTGAAGGGTGTGACGCTTCATTTTGTGCAGGGCGGGAAGATGCCGCCCGAGGTCCGGCGCGAGGGCGGGCGGCTGATTGCCGCCCTGCTGCACGACGGGCGCCTCGTCCCCCATGTCGCCTCGGTGCACTCCATGGGCGCGGTCGCCGCGGCGCACGAAGAGATGGAGGGGGGCCGGACGATCGGCAACATCGTGGTGGCAATCGATCCATGAAGGACGACACCGGAACCGACGCGGGCGTTCTCGAGGTGCGTGTCGCCGACGCGCTGGACGCCGTCGGCCCGCCGACGCTGGTGCGGGAGAAGGCGTTCGAACGGCTGCGCGACGCGATCATCAACGGCCAGCTGCGCCCCGGCACGCGGCTGATCGAGCGGGAGCTGTGCGAGGCGCTCGGGGTCAGCCGCGCCTCGATCCGCGAGGTGATCCGCCGGCTGGAGGCCGAGCGACTCATCGACATGGGGCCGAAGCGGGGGCCGACGGTGGCGGTACTCAACCGCAAGCAGGCGGCGCAGATCTACGAGCTGCGCGGCATGCTGGAGGAACGCCTGATCGAGGCGTTCGCGGCACGGGCGACGCCGGAGCAGAGGGCCGGTCTCAGGGCGATCTTCGGCGAGCTGACC